>JBJHCD010000213.1:0-8252 GCA_050485845.1 Pirellulaceae bacterium
CGGTCGAGGGCGGCGGCGAGCCCACGCGAATCGCTCAATCGCCGCCAAGAGTACCTCCTTCAAACGTCCGGAACGGAGGTGCCGCAGGCGAAATTCCAAGGGGGCGACGCCCGCCAGCCGAGCTAACTCGTCCATCGACACTTCCCGAGCGAACGTGTTGGCCGTGGAGGCCAACGCTCGGTAAGATCCTTGACGCAATGGGGAGTCTGTCGAAAGGAATCGAGTTCGTCCGTGCGGAATGTCGTAGGGGGTGTTGATGGCGGAACCACCCGAGTTGTAATTGGTGAAGTCCCACGATTCCAGATTCCCGGCCTCGTCCAAACCGGCTCGAACCTCGATCACCCCCGCCGGCCGGAAATAGGCCCAGGTAAACTCCTCCTCCCGTGTCCAACGAAGCGACACGGGTCGCCCGGCGGCCTGAGCCAGTCGAGCTGCCTCGACGGCGACCTCGCCCGTATGTTTCCCCCCGAATCCCCCACCCGTGTCCGGCACAATCACGCGGACTTGGTCGGGACGCACCCGAAACGCCGCCGCCAGTTCACCTTGCACTCGGGCCGGCTGCTGCGTCCCCGTCCAGACCGTGATCGTCCCCTCGTTCCATTCGGCCACCGCCGCTCGAGGTTCCAGCGGAGCATGCTGGATGTAGGCAATTCTGTAATCCGCGGAGTACGACTTGGCAGCTTTGGCCAGTGAGGAAACTCCCTCTCCCCACACGTTGTCGCGCCCCCGTCCCCGCCCACCTCCACCAGAACGGCCGGCTTCCCGAGTGAGATGCTCAAACAGATTTTCATGATCGACAGAAGTCGGAGTCACATCCCACTCGGCCGCTTCCGCCAATCGCCCGGCGGCTTGCCGAGCTTGCCAGGATGTCGGAGCGACGCATCCTAGAAACTCGCCGTCCCGTACCACGACCACATCCGGTTCGGAATCGAGCACGGATTGGTCGACGGTCCGCAAACGGGCTCCGTACGACGGGGGGCGAACGACCACGCCATATACCATCCCCTCACGCCGAATATCGGATGGATACTCGGCCTTTCCCGTGACCACCTCGTGCCCCATGACCTTTGGAACAGAGATGCCAAGTACCTGCCACTGGTCGACCGACTTCAGCTCGACGTCGTTTCCGCGGGGGGCCTGAAGTTTCTCGGCCAAGCCCGAGGATTTCGCCAAATCGGCCAGCGTCATGGGCTCGCCGCCCGAATGCCGGAAGAGACCGTCGGACCAGCGAATCTCCTCGACCCGAACTCCCCATTTCTCCGCCGCGAGTTCCACCAGCATCCGGCGGGCTCGGGCGGCATCCGTGCGAATTCGAGGTACCGTCGCGGGAGTGGTGCGACTTCCCGCCGTCCCTCCATCATCAGGACACTGCCCCGTGTCGGCCATGATGACCCGAATCTGTTCCACGGGAAGATTCAGCTCCTCGGCCGCTGCCTGAGTGATCTGTGTGCGAGAATCCTGTCCGACTTCCACTTTACTGGTGAGCACGGTCACCATGCCCTCGGTGGAGATGTGGAACCGGTCGGAAAGCCGCTCCTGCCGACGTTCGCCCCGCCCGCCGCGCCCACCGGGGGGCTGCGCCGGGGATGGCCGAGTTGCCACGGCAATCATCAGGCCCGCCCCGAGCGTCTGAACGAATTCACGCCGATTGGCGCTAAAGTGGTAGGTCGGAGCTTCCCGCAACTCATACCGCTCCACCTCGACCAAATCATCCTCTTGCCAGACGTGATTCATGACCAACTTCTCCTCAATTCTCGTCCCATCATGGAGGTAATGGGAGGCTCGCAATCCAAGAGACCTAACTGCAAAAGGATCTCCGGCAACCCTGCGGAACTCTTCTCACAGCCGCGTACTGTGACTACTGGGCCTCTCCTCACTGGATGATCTGCTTGTACTGGATCTGCTTGTATTGGGCCTACGACGACGGGGCCTCCGAGGAATTTGCGGCCGCTTGCTCCACTGCCTCCAGGATCTTGGAGTAATTGCAGCAGCGACAAAGATTCCCTTGCATCGCCGAGAGAATCTGCTCGCGACTCGGTCGCGGGTTCTCGTTTAGCAAGGCGACCGCCGTGAGGATCTGGCCTGGGACGCAGTATCCGCACTGCATCGCTTGGGCCGCCAGAAAAGCTCGCTGCACCGGGTGAAGCTGCTCGTCGGACTCGGCCAAACCTTCAATTGTGGTGATCGCCTGCCCATCGGCGTCGATGGCGGCGGTGATACAGGAGCGGACCGCCTCTCCCTCGATGAGGACCGTACACGCGCCGCACTCCCCTTCCCCACACCCGTACTTCGTGCCAGTTAGCTGCAAGTCTTCCCGCAGAATGTCCAGCAAGGGGCGATCGGGGTCCGTGACGACCGAATGTTGTCGGCCGTTTATCTGAAATGTCATTTCCCGTGTCGTCGAATTCATCGAAGTCGGGCTCCCTGGCGAACCGTGATTATGTTTGTAGCACCAATCATTAGGGTGGTGAAGCACTTGTATGTCAAGCTTTGGCCGGCCCGAATCCCCTCTTTTCTGCCGAAGTGTAAAATATCTGAAGATTCTGTCTTCGATGGCGTGACAAACCGGATGCAAAAGGAGACTAGTACTTTGCCGGAACATCGCTTGTCAGTACGACGTCCTCACTTTGTGCCAAGTGGGACGAGGCTGGTCGAGCGATCTCGCAGTGCACCTGATTTCCACACAGAATGCCACATCACAACTCAGGCCATCGGAACCCCCTCTCATGTCTGCTTCGCCGTTCTCGCAAGATCCGCGGACTGATGCGTCATCTCACCCCGCTCCCCCCCACTCCTCCCCCTCCCCTTCCCATTCAGCAAATGCCGATGACCCGACGCTTGCCACGCCGATCGACCGGGACGAGTTGTCCGGGAACGGTTCATCGAGCCCTTTGATTACTTCAGGCCCTTTGAAGGAGGCGACCGAACGATGGGCTGAACGGGAAGCCATCGGGGAAGGCGACGCGACGGGCGAGTTCGTGGCGGAACCGCGTGACGTCGCGATCACCGTGCGACTGGCCGAGGTACTGGAAGAGTATCTCGAGCAGTTGCGAAGGGAGGCCGCGCCTCCTCGCGAGCAACTCTTGACGGAACATCCCGAACTGGCGGCGGAGTTGGAGGCCTGCCTCGAAGGGCTGGAATTCATCCAGGCCGCCGAAGTACCGAGTATCTCTCCAGCCCCTCAGTTGGGAGATTTTCGCATCGTTCGTGAGATCGGTCATGGTGGAATGGGAGCGGTCTACGAGGCCCAGCAGCTATCTCTTCCCCGACGCGTGGCGATCAAGGTCCTCCGGTTCGGAGTTGTACCCGACCCCGAGGCGCTGGGGCGATTTCGCCGCGAAGCCGAGACGGTGGCCGGGCTACATCACACGAACATCGTGCCGATTTTTTCCGTCGGCCACGAGAACGGAGTGAACTACTACGCGATGCAGTTGATCGACGGGCCCAGTCTGGCCGAGGTGGCTGATCGAGAAGGAACCAACTTGGAGACTTGGAAGGTTGCCCAATGGGGCCTGCAAGCGGCCGAAGCTCTCGCGCATGCTCATCAACGAGGCGTCATTCACCGAGACATCAAGCCATCCAATCTTCTCCTGGATCGCGACGGTCGGATTTGGCTGACTGACTTCGGGCTTGCCAAGCGGCATGACGACGTGACGCTGAGCATGGTCGGCGTCCTGCTCGGGACGCCCCGCTACATGAGCCCCGAGCAGGCCTCGGCGGCCCAACATCCGATCGATCACCGAACGGATATCTACAGTCTCGGAGCGACACTTTACGAACTTCTCACCGGCTCGCCATTGTTCATGGGCCCTTCCCCTCATAACGTCATCAGCCAAATCCTCACTCTTGAGCCCCGTCCCCCCCGCCAAGTTCGCTCGGCCATTCCTCGCGATCTGGAAACCATTCTCTTGAAGTGTCTGGCCAAGGAGCCGAAGAATCGCTATCAGACGGCTGACGAATTGGCGGACGACCTCCGGGCGTTTCTGGACGAACGTCCCATCCGGGCCCGCCGAGCCAGCCTGATGGAACGAACGGCGCGGGCTTGGAAGAAGCAGCGGCGGAGCGTTGTTTTGACGATCTATTCCGTGGTGGCCTCCTTGCTGCTGGTCGCCCTTTCATTCTCAATTCTTCAGGGGTGGAATAGCTGGCAGCGCAGCTGGGTGCGTCTGCTGTCGAAGGAAGGGCTGGTCACCGCCGAATGGTTCGCTGCCACTTCGCCCTCCGGCACGAATGGGGTCCCGATAATCCGCCAGACATTACCCGTCCCCGATCCAACGCCCCTCCCCGCCGGCCGGTATCAAGTGAGTTTATCGAGTGCTCAGAAGTTGACTGAGAGCTGGGATGTGGATCTCGACCGAGGTGTAAAGCGGGAGATCGCCGCGGACCTGGAGTACCAGAAGATTTGGGATGAGTTCCGCGTCGCGCATGGAGTTGACTTTTTGAAGCGGCGGGGAAAAACGGACCTGCTGGTTTACACTGCCGACGGCGTTCAGGTGTTGGACGGAGCGACAAAGCGGGAGATCGCATCGTTCTCGTTCTTCGAGTCTGAATCGGAGCCTTTGCTGCAACATCGCGCCTTCTTTTGGCTTCCGCGTGAATTCGCTTCTTGGACTCATATGGGCTTGGAGCAATTGCCCCATCTATCGTCCCCGTCACCGGACTTGAATCGGGACGGCGTGGGTGACATTGTGCTGGCGGGTCAATACCAGGCTTGGGTCCTGGCCATGTCGCCCGAAACGAACACCATCCTGTGGGGACGGAGCCTGTCGGATGAGATTCAGCTTTCCGAGGAGACGCCGAGTCGTCCCGTATTCCGGCAGTCGATCCGTAGCGGGATCATCGAGCCACCCGTTGCCGTCGGCGACTTGAACGACGACGGTGTGGAAGACCTACTGGTCAACGGATTCGAAGTGCCGGCCGAACAAAGTGCCTCCCAGAATATCGTTCCCGTTCGTCGATGGCTGCAAGCCCTTTCTGGATCCGACGGATCGACGATCTGGAGACGGGACCTTCCCGACGAGCCATTTCGGGTCGAGGAAGGAAGCAAGGTTCCCGTTCGTTATCGTCTGGTGGTCGGACCCCGAGTGTCCACATCCGCGCTGGGGGGCGCCGTGTTTCCCAGGCAATGGTATGTGCAGCGTCGATCGGGAAGTGTCGAGATCGATGGAGATTCCATTTATCTGCAGGGCAGATTGGAAAGACTCCCCTCCGGGTTGGGTTGCGCTCTCATTGCGGGGAATCAGCTCCTTACCGTCGACTTGCGAACCGGCGACTGGGCGATGCCTCCTCAAGATCTACCTTGGCATCCCGAATTGCCGGGACAGTGGATGCACGACGAAGATCGGAACGATACGCTCTTGTTGATCGCTCAGCAACTTGCCTTGGACCCTTCGCAGGCCACGCCGACGGCTCGCTTGGGAGTCTACTCCTTGTCACAAAAACAGCTGCTATGGGATCGAACTCTGGATGTCTTCTGGCCACAGCAGCGAGGTTGGCACATTCAACCCCCCGCCTGGCCCCTGGTCGTTCCTCGAAATCGTACTTCGGCATGGGACATCCTCGTGCCGACCGCCAGTTCGGAAAGTGGGATCGTGGCGGGAGAGATGGTCGTTCCCTGGGGTGAGCTGAGTTGCTTGGACGCCTGGACGGGGAACGTTCATTGGAGTCGCAGGATTCGGACCAGTGATTCTCAAGTGGACCACTTTATTTCGGGACCCGATCTGGATGGCGACGGGGAAGGGGAAATCTATGTGGCCAATTTTTGGGGAACGGAATATGAACTGTATGTCGAGGCCCTGGCACGTACTTCCGGTGAATCGCTGTGGCTTGGTCGCCGCCCCCTGCAAGACTCAACAACAGCCTACCGCGACTTGCACATCAATCGGCTCGCCTGGTGGCAAGCCTCCTATCGCCAGTCGGGACCACAGTTGATGATCCATGTCCTTCCGAGTTCCGAGACGGGATTTTCGGAGACGGACTCCAGCCTTCAATTCTTCGGGAGCGTCAATGGACAATGGACTCGGGAAACCAAGAGTGTTCGTTCCGCTTGGCTCCGGGATTTGGACGGAGATGGAGTAAAGGATCTTCTGACATTTCGGCCTGATGTCTGGGGGAGTCCCGATTTCCGTGGCGTGCTGAACAGCTTTCAGGGAATCCATGACGAACCTTGGGGTTTGCTGAATACACAGCTCGAGTTGATTGACGACATCGACCGGGACGGATACCAAGATCTGGTACAAGTCGGAGCTAACAATCAAGTAACGACCTATTCGGGACGCGATGGACGTCGCCTGTGGTCTCGAACCGCGGAGGCATCTGGAAGCCTTCGCCTGCAATCCGTTGTCCCGGCCGATCCCTGGCGCACTCAGCGTGTGGCTGACTCGACCACCAACTCGGCCACCAACTCGGTACCGGGCGACTTGGATGGGGATGGAGTTCCCGATTTACTGGGCCACTTGGCATTCACGCACTTGTTCTCCAAGCCTCGCCCCGTCCTGTATGCCTTCTCGGGTAGGGATGGCCGGAAGATTTGGACCGCGCCGATCGAGGTTTCGCACTTGCTGACAATTCATGGACAGATCCATGGTTTGCTCGGAGTCGATCTGGAAGGAAATGGTCAAACAGACATCGTCATGTTGGCCGCGCTGGACTACGATTTCCCGCCGGCGAATTTTGCCTCGTCGGATCGAACGCAACTCTGGTGCTTCGTTCTCTCGGGAAAGGATGGAGCGATTCGTTGGAAGCAGCCGCTGAGCCAAGCCTATGGAATTCGAGGGTCCCTTCCCCGGATCGGCCAAGCGATTCGGCGTGGGGCTCTGGATATCACTCTAGGAGATCTCAATGGCGACGGTGTGCTCGATCTTGTCGTTCCCGCCGAACGGTCCACGGTGACCGAAGGATGGGAACTTCGCGCCTTGTCGGGAACGGATGGTCAAGTTCTCTGGCAACGGCCACTCGCCGGGGCAGCGGAGCCAGATGTGGCCCTCGAAAACTATGTGGCCCCCGTCGTGCTCCCCTTTACGCCGCGAGCCGATCCCGACGGCGACACTTCTCCCGCCGTGCTGATGCTGGAGTTTCCCGACTACTCCCTGGCCCAACAGCAGACACCCACCGCTCGGTTGACTGCATATGCCGGCCGAAGTGGGCAAATCCTCTGGACCTGGGAGACCGCGACGACTCAAGGTACAGGGCGTCAGCTGTTAAATATGAGCCGCGAAATGCAGGAGCTGCGTCCGCGTCCCATCCTCGTTCAAACGGGTTCCGATTCACCCCCTGCGGTTGCCGTCAATCTCTGGGGTGGTGGCCGGGATGGAGAGCTGATCGTTCTCCGGCATGATGGCAAGGAATTGAGTCGCGCGGAAATCAGGCAGCCGTTGGGAGCGTTCCGAGCGTGGGCCTGCGACGCGGATGGAGACGGGGCCGAGGAACTGGTGGTGCTACATCAGGAACGACTGGTCGCTTGGAAAGCCGAGCGATTGGGGGAGGCCGTCTGGGAAAGGGAACTGTCGACGGGAATACGCCGCATCATTGACGTGCAAGGACATTCGAAGCAGGGACCTCCCACCATCATCCTGGAAGGAAATCCATTCGACGGTATTGTCCTCGTACTCGATGCCTCCTCCGGCGAACGGCTCTGGTCATGTCCCGGTCCAGTGCGTGGTGACTCATCCAATCGGAGTCCATGGAGCGAAGTCATCGCCTTGAACTCTTGGCGAGCGAAAGAGGCACCACGGCTGCTTTTTCGATTTGAAGATCGAGTCGCCTGTCGCGATGCACACCAGGGGCGGTCAGATTCCGATCCCCTCATTTCACAGATTTCGCTGCAAGGCCAGTACCGACCCCTGGTCCGAGATGAACGACTCGTGCGACCCTTGCCCTGGCGAATGCCGGATCAGAGGAGCCAAGAACAGGAATTCTTGCAGGCGGCCGGATGGGGCGTGCTCTATAGCTTTGGGCTCATTCTGATTCCAGCTGCTTACGTGAGGCGGTCCATTCGTAAGCGAAGCTGGAACATGCAGTGGATGTTGCTCGCTCCGACCATCGTTGCCTTCATGCTCGTGATGCTGACGGCCATTCAACCCGACATTCGCCCCCTGGACCTTGGAGCGACCGGAATTCTGCCGAAGTTCCTGGCCGGCATTCTGCTGCTCCCACCGACCCTGATCACTTTGCACCTGCTGGGGCTGTTCTACCGGCAATCTTGGAAACCACTGGTCGCCTGGCTGGCCACCTTCGGCCTGCTTTCCATAACC
>JBJHCD010000214.1:0-2147 GCA_050485845.1 Pirellulaceae bacterium
CACCTTGGTCATGCAAGACCGGTCAGAACCGAGACCCACGCACATTCTGATTCGGGGCGAGTATGACCGACCAGGAGATGAAGTGGATGCGGATGTGCCTCGGTTTCTGCCTCCCTGGCCCGACGATCTGCCGCGAGATCGACTCGGATTGGCCCGCTGGCTCGTCTCGCGAGATCATCCGCTGACGGCTCGAGTGGCGGTCAATCGGTTCTGGCAACTTCTGTGGGGCGAAGGGTTGGTCAGAACCACCGGCGACTTCGGGATGCAGGGAGAGCTACCAACTCACCCCGAACTGCTCGACGCGCTGGCGGTCCGTTTCATGGAATCGGGATGGGACGTGAAGGGGCTGATCCGCGAGATTTGTCTGAGTGCCGCTTACCGGCGGTCGTCGCGTGCTTCCGAGGACCGATTGCGACTCGATCCCGACAATCGCTGGTTGGCCCGAGGCCCTCGATTCCGATTGCCCGCCGAATTGATTCGGGACCAGGCGCTGGAGGTATCGGGATTATTGTCCACTCGAGTGGGTGGACCGAGCGTCAAGCCATGGCAACCCGAGGGCTTATGGGAAGCGGTCTCCTACAATGCCGAGGAATCTTATGTTCCGGATCGGGGAGAAGCTCGCTGGAGGCGTTCGCTTTACACCTACTGGAAACGCCAAGCCCCGCCGCCGGCGATGTTGGCTTTCGATACCCCCACGCGAGAGAAGTGCGTCGTCGGCCGGTCGCGGACCAACACGCCGCTCCAGGCGTTGGTCCTGCTGAATGACCCGGCACATGTTGCCGCGGCCGGAGCCCTGGCGGCTCGAATGCTGCGAGAAACACGTTCGAGCCGGTCCGCTGCGACGGATGGAGTTGTGAGCCGGACCCGGGCGTTGCGTACCGACCTCTCGAACAGCGAGAGTGAAGCTTCGGATTTACTGGGGACGACCCCGGATGACGTCGATCGGATCGTGGATCTGTTTCGGCGAATTGTCTCGCGTTCCCCGGAACCTTTGGAACGGGACGTGTTGCTCGAGTTGCTTCAGAATCAGCGTCAGACCCTGGCGGAAAATCCGGAGGAAGCCGCGCGGCTTTGGACCGAGCATGGTCCGCTCTGCGGGGAACTAGGGGAGGAGCACGACGTGCCGGAGTGGGGAGCGTGGACGCTGGTGGCCCAGACCATGATGAATCTGGATGAGGTGGTAACGCGACGATGATCCGCCGAGAATTTTTACGATTCACTTCCGCGCATTTGGGAGGCGCCGCACTCGCTTCCCTGTTGACCCCGAACGCGGCGGCCATGACCCATTTCGCCCCCAAGGCCAAACGGGTCATTTCCCTCTTCATGCACGGGGGTCCCTCCCAGATGGAGTTGTGGGACGAGAAGCCCCGGTTGCGAGATCTTCATGGGCAGGAGATCCCCGAGTCGGTACGTGGAAACCAGCGACTGACCGGCATGACCAGTGGTCAAGAATCCAAGCCGGTGACGGCGTCGTTGTTCCGCTTCCAGCGGCAAGGGGCCAGCGGAATCGCAGTCAGCGAACTACTCCCCCATCTTGGATCGGTCGTCGATGAACTCTGCCTGATTCGCTCCATGCATACCGAGGCAATCAACCACGATCCCGCGGTGACGTTGTTGCAAACCGGGCATCAGCAGCCCGGCCGGCCAAGTTTTGGGTCCTGGGCCAGTTACGGATTGGGGAGCGAGAATGAAAATCTCCCCGCGTTCGTGGTCATGCTGTCGCGAGGAAGTGCCGCCCGCCCGGACGACCCACTGTACGCTCGGCTTTGGGGCTCCGGATTTCTTCCTTCCAACCATCAAGGGGTCACTTTGCGAGCGAGTGGCGACCCGGTCCTCTACCTTGCCAACCCGCCCGGAATCCAGCCATCCATGCGACGAGATCAGTTGGACGCCTTGGCTCGACTGAATGGGCTGGCGGAACGGCGCGAGTGGGATCCAGAAATTTCGACTCGAGTGGCCCAGTATGAAATGGCCTTTCGCATGCAGAGTTCGGTACCCGAATTGGCGGATCTATCGGACGAGACGGAGGCGACGCTGGAACTGTACGGACCGGAAGCACGCCAGCCCGGTGCTTTCGCGGCGAACTGCCTGCTCGCCCGGCGTTTGGCCGAGCGGGGAGTGCGATTCATTCAGTTGTATCACCGTGG
>JBJHCD010000214.1:2157-8234 GCA_050485845.1 Pirellulaceae bacterium
TGGTTGGGATCAGCATTACAACCTGCCCAGCGATCTTCGACTGCAGTGCGGCGACGTCGACCAGCCTTGCGCGGCGTTGCTGCGCGACTTGAAGCAGCGCGGGCTGCTGGATGATACGTTGGTTTTTTGGGGTGGCGAGTTTGGTCGGACGACCTATTCGCAGGGCAAGCTGGAAGAAACCAACTACGGCCGGGACCATCATGGCCGCTGTTTTTCGATTTGGTTGGCTGGCGGCGGAGTCAAGCCAGGCATGGTACTGGGGGAGACGGATGACTTTTCGTTCAATATCGTCCGCGACCCGGTCCATGTTCATGACTTGAACGCCACGCTGCTGCACCTGTTGGGAATTGATCACCGGCGGCTTACCTACCGATTCCAGGGACGCGACTTCCGATTGACCGACGTGGAAGGCCAGGTCGTCCGGAGTATCTTGGCCTGATTCGGGACGAGGGTCTCGGCGGCGGTGGGCGTGGGGGGCCGGGGTGCGGCTAACCTAAACGCGGTGGCTCGAACCAAAAACATCGTGGCCCTCTGCGACGTGGATTCAACACGACTGGCCCAAGCAGCTCAGAATCATCCTCAAACTCGTCAATATGCCGATTATCGCCGCATGCTTGAGCAGGCGGATGTCGATGCGGTGGTGATCAGCACGCCCGACCGCACACATGCGGCAATTGGAAGTCATCTGATATGACGGTGATTTGTCACCTCCCGAGTCACCCGTGGAGGGGCTGGAGCTACCGAACGAGGGCGAGCTGATTTTGGGAGATCGCGTCGCGTTGCTGCATAACTTTCGCACCGGCGAGATTCGACTGAGTCCGGACGACCGGCCTTAGCATACGATCGAAGAGGCCAGCCAGATGGTACGCTGGGTCTTGTCGATAGTCAGCGACACAAGCATCGCGCCACATCCCGGAATACATGGTTACTTTGGCACTTCGCTGTGGGATCGAGTTTCATGATTCGCTCTCGACGCAGCAGTGCAAGAGGGAAGAGCGGTCGGCCCGGTCCCGACGGTTTATTGCTGAAGATCAACGGTCGGCCGCAGGGAACTCGCGAGCTGCCCGCCGAATGGATTCAGATCGACGAGTTGAAGACGTTGTGCTCTTCCAAAGGGAGTTGAAATCCGTCGGAAATGCGTGTCATGTACAACCCCCGACAGAGCCACCAAAAGATGCTCATCGCCTTTTGCGATCCGAAGTCGTCTTCCAAAACCTGGAGGTCTTCCCGCGTTAATGCCCAAGGCTGCTGAGTCAACTTGCGGGCGTAGTCATAAGCTCGCTGCTCCGCTGGAGGGAACAACGACCAGTCTGTTTCCGCAAGTGCCTTGATTCGGTGGACCACTTGCTCCTCGTTTAGTCCGGCGACTTGGAGCAGCATTTCACAGTGCCCCATGCAGTAATTGCAATTGACGGCTCGCGTCTGAACCCAGAAAAGGCTTTCTTCCAGGATTCGCTCGGCAGGGCATTCGGACCAGTGAGTTCTCGTGGCCGTGGTCCAAGGTATCGCCAACTCAGGCACATAGCCGTAATTCACGAGACTCCACCGAATCTTCGTGGGATTCTTCGCCAGCTCAACTGGCAAATTGGGCTGGACTGCAGCCCATGATGGAATGGGCAGGCGAGGCTGGCGTTTTCTCTGAGCATCCAATCTTGCCTGCAATTGTTCATGGGACACGCTAGTCCAATGTAGGTCCGCGGGGATGTGGGAATCCGGTTGAGCCAAATAAATCTCGAAACCCGGATTGTCAGGCACAATTGCCGTGCGTTGCAAAGCGCCCGGCTCGAATCGCACATCCAGCGGGGCTAATGGGCCATGGGACTCAAGTGGCACCTGCAACCCCAACAAGATCCTGTCTTGGAAGTTCCCGTAGGCTGCCAACATGACCATCGCGGCGACCATTTTGTCGCCATGTTGTTTCCTGAGAGCCTCGAAATCGCCGTCCGATACGGTAGACGCGTCGAGCGTTAGATTGCGAACGAGGTGAAGCGCCCCCGTATCTGACTCGGGCCATTCTTCGGGGTTACCAACCAATTGGAATATTTCTGTCTCGTCCCCGCCGGCCCGACGCAGGTCGTTGAGCGCCGTTTCCTGCCCATAACGACAACGATTTGCTCTTGCAATTACCCACCGCAACTTGGCCCTCAGTCGCGGCGGAATGGGACCGCGAAGGCGATGAGCGGCATCCAGTTCGAGCATCGCCGCCGCGGTTCGCGGTAAATGCAGGGCGACGGCCTTTACAAAATTTGGAAGCAGGCCTCGTTCTCCACTCTGAATTGCGGGGAGAAGCTTCCAACCCTCTTCATCCTGTTCGGGATCTCCAGCCATGCCAGCCTCGGGTGCGTGAGATGATGAGCCAACTTTTCTTCAAATTATTTGCAGAATCTCCGCGGTGTCCACGTATCTCCTGTAAGCCCTGGCCGTGATCGCAAGGCCCATCCCCTCGAGGGCGGTTCGCCAACAACACGAGGAGGGGCACACGGCCCCCCCTCATCGCAACAACCACGACAAGGCGCGTCACGCGTCACGGCCTTCACTTCTAATTCACTTTGGTTTAGGAGAACAAGAATGAGGTTCCCGATCTTTTTGGTGATGATGAGTCTCGCGGTCGTGAGTTACGGAAACGATCCGTTGGATGGCGATCAGACAGCTTCCTACATTGGGACGGTGTACTCACGTCCGGGACATTACGATCTAAAGCCCAAAGTTGTGGTTCACGAGAATGGATTCGAACTCGTGCATTTCGGACAGTTTCGAGACGGTGAGAACGATCTGCCACCGTTCGACGACTCCCTGCAGGTGGGAGACCGCATCTATCGTTCCTTTACTACCAATCTAAATGGTGCCGCAACCCAATGGCAGTCCTTGCCAACTATTGTATACAAAGGTCATGGGGGGCTGACGGGACAGCCAGAGTGTGACGACCACCTCGTTGGCTCACCTGCACGATTTGACTGGGGGGGCGACAGCTATATGCTGGTGGAGGCTTATGGGAACTGGATTACCCGCATCGTACGGACATGGAACGGAGAACTTCTGGATAGCTGGACTACGGCATCCGAAACGGATCAAAATGGACAACTTTTTGAAAATGACGCCAACTACCAACCGGAATCCCAAGTTGATCTAGGCTTTGCTCCTCGCTACAAAGTGGCGGGCACTCACCCGGTATATGCTGGCGAGATGTGGTACTGGCATGGCAAACGCAACCGATACTTGTCTCTGACGCCACTCGATTGGTCCGTGGATGATCACGGAATCTCGAGGCCGCTCAACGACGGGTTACCGGTCTTCTTCCTTTATTCCTCTCCCGGAGCGGGACGACAACCGCTTCAACAATTCTGGACACCATATTGGGACACGTTCGTGTCTCATGCTAACAGCTTTGACGGAGGGATTCCCGGCAGCATGCCAGCGGGTCCTGTGATTGGTTACTCAGCAACCACGTTGACGACCCCTGACACGACCGGGTGCTTGCTTAACCGAATCCGTTTACTCAAGTATGATTCAGCGATCGGCCATTGGATTCCCATTCATGGACTTGCCACGGGTGGTGCAATGGTCGGGCCCTTGAATGAATCGCTCGCGCAGTGGCCTCACAATTCTCCTGAACCACTTGAAGCTCTCTCACCCAGCCGCTACTACGGCATGGGATTCCCGGTGATTTGCAGTCGCGACGGAACAATTGAGGTATATTTCACAGACGACTCTCGATTCGATCGTGCCAGGGGCAATACAGCCTTGACCAGGATAACTCTCGAATGGAATGAATTCAACAATCCGGTGGCGTGGACTCAAGCTAATGCCAATGCGCAAGAATGCTTGTATTACGTTTCGGACATCAAGTGGTCGCCCCGACACCAAAGGTATTTCGCATACCACGTGAAGGGCAACAAGCCGGAACTACGGTGGAGCCCCAAAAACCCCAACCCAGCACTTCCTCCAGTGTTTCCCGAAGAGAACTCTTTGGAGATTGACCTGCCCGAGGGGATGGTCGCGGGCTGGGGGGGACTTTCGGGGACCACTCAAGGACAGCTGGATGAACGAGACGGATACATACCGGTGCACATCTTGTTCGAGCAGTACCGCAACGGCGATACATCCTACCCGAACTCGGAAATCGGTCATGCCTTGGTGTTCCTATGGGATTAGAGATTTCTTTTCCCAGCCCCAGAGGGCGGCAGGAACATTAATTTATCGCGAAACCCAAAGAGCCCCTCTCTCTCTTCGCTTCCGGTAATTGTCGCGGGGCGAATCTCGTGTTTGGTGCGGGGCCGAATGGTAGGTGGAAAGCGAGCACCCAGGGCATTTCTCGCTCGCGCGTCGGGCGGTGGGGTCTCATGTATTCCGGAGACAATCCTCGGTTAATTTCCGGGCCAGCCCCTCCGTTCGCCGCCACCACCTACCTACCGACCGATCGACACCGCGCAGCGTCCGCACAAGCGAGGACGCATGTGCTACGTAGCCGATGCCCAGTTTGTCGCGGATAATCCTAACGTGGCCTCCGTCGGACCCGCTCCGGCGGGGTCACGACTGGCCGGCTACACGCAACGAACAAAAACATTTCTGGCGACCGAGCAAGGCCGTTTCTTTCCGAGGGACGTTTCCGAGGCCGCATGGTTCACCCGTTGCCTCGGGGGCGATCAGTTTCAGAGTTTCGGAATCGCGTTCGTCGAATGGTAGCGTTAAATCCGCTGCTGAAGACGGGGTCTTGGCAGGGAGTCGTGGAGGGTGATCCAAGCTCGCGTTCCGAAAACTTTTTCCAAAATCTATTGGGGGTTTTCCGCGCCGATTTCGCATAGGGAGATGGGGGAAGCCACATACCGGTCGGAGGACACGTCCAGTTCATGACGAGCGGTCTCCGAGTGGCCCCCGCGCGAACATCCGGACCACGGTCCCAATCACCCCCGATTTGGAAGAATTCTGATCATGGATTCAGACGCACACATCCGTACACTCTCCCCTCGCCGACATCACGATCTGGACGCCCTTCGCGCCTGGGCGATGTCGATGGGGATTGTGCTGCATGCCGCATGGATCATGATTCCCGGCGAAATAGGCGCGCCGAAAACCTATGCCTCCGCGTCGCAGCTGACTCACTACCTCTGTTTCGTCATTCACACTTTTCGCATGATGGTTCACGACCTCGCTTTCCACCACGGCCGGGGCGAACCCGATTATGCCGGATTGCGAGAACAGTTGCTGTCCGCTGATGCGGACGCCATCCCGGCCATCCTTCTGGAACTGCTTCCGGAGCCGAATCGGGAATTCATTCAATCCCAGGAATCCGCGACGGAGAACCAATTGAACGGTCTGTTGCAGGCAATCAATCTGTTTGTGCTGACGAGGACGGAATTGGCCGAGCGGGTGGAGACGGGTCGGTTGGCATTGTCGGAGCCGGCTCGAGCGATTGCCGCGCTGCCCGCCAATCAGCGTCGGAAGGAGCAGAACGAACGACTGAACCGTGAGATTCTCGAGGCCGGTCTGCCGGGAGTCATCCATCGCGAGGCGCGTCGGCAGCCCCATTACCATATCTTGCGGGCTGCGTACGCCTACTGCTACGCGCTGATCAGCTGGCTGCTGGTTTTCGGCTGTCACGGCCTGTTTCGAACCTACTGCCACGGCGAGAGTCGGTTCTGGCGTTATTTTTCGGATGCATCGTACTGGTTCTATTTGGCTCACCTCCCCATCCAGTTCCAGGTTCTGATCTGGTTCGGCGACAAGCCTTGGCCCTGGCCGGTTTAGTTTCTCGTCTATGTACTCGGCGCGCTGGCCGTGCTGATTCCCAGCTACCACTTCGTCGTCCGCCCGACCTGGATCGGGTGGCTACTCAATGGCAAGGTCGTCCCTATCCGAAAACGAGTCGTCACGGTGGCACCGACAGTCGACCTTCCAGCCACGGAGCTTCCCTCCGCCGAGCCTGGTGCCGCGACAACCTAATCCGGGTGAAATCTGGTCCACACTTGGCCTCCGTCGGACCCGCGACTTTGCAAAACATCTCCCGCTCACGCGTCAAAATCCCCGCTCTCGGGGCCCGCCCCCGTGAGCGGGGGGGCGTGGCGCGAGGGCGGACTGCA
>JBJHCD010000215.1:0-8203 GCA_050485845.1 Pirellulaceae bacterium
CAGCACCGGTCCATGGACTCCAGTCGCTCAATCCGCGTCTCGCGATGAACGACCAGATCGTTCGCCAGGAAGCGGGCGATGGATGACATCCCGGGAATCCCCACGTAGCGAATGGTATCCCCTTTCCCCAAAGTGGCCGTTCCTTCCTGGAGGGAGACGATCGGCCCCGTCCATTCTCCAGCGATACCCTGATTCAACCAAGTGGCCACTTCGCTCTGAAACCGAGCGTCTCGAGCGGTGAAGTATTGGGCCCCGTGGTCGAACTGCAGTGAGCCCTCGTGACGCCGAGTTGCCGACCGGCCTCCGACCCCACGCGATTTTTCAAACAGTTCGACGACGAATCGTACGCCGCGAGTTAGTTCTCGCGCACAAGTCAGCCCCGCAATGCCCGCCCCAATCACGGCAACTCGAACGGCTTCAGGTCGGGTGTCCATCATGGTCGAAGATCTCGGAACTTACAGGAAAAAGTAGAGGGAAATCGAAGCCGCGGCGTGGAAGCGGTGAACTGGAACCGCCTCTCTCGAGAAGGGTAGCGACTTTTCCGCTCGAGCGTAGTCCGCTGGCGCCAGGTTTCCTCGCGAATCGCGAAGTGCCCTCCTTGGAACCGCGGGCTGGTTGGACGGCAACCTCCCCCCCGCATGAACTTGCGCGGTTTCCAAAGACGGGCCTAGGCGGTTATCCTGATGGGTGTGTCGTGGCGAGTGTTTTCGCCCCAATCCGACGAATCGGCACCACTTCGGACTTCCACCTCACAATCAGCAGGTTTGCGTATGTTGCCCGGTGTTACCAGCCGTTTAATCCTCCCGCCGGTCCCTTTCGGGATTCTTGGAATTCTCGGGACTTTCGGGACTTTCGGGACTCTGATGCACCGATCACGTGCTTGCCCCGTGGGACGCGGACATGAATCGTTGACACGAACCTCTCGTTTCGCCTTGCTCGGATTGGCGATCGGCCTCCTGGGACTCAGTGGCTTCGCGATGGCCGACGAGCCGCGAGAGCCGGCGGAGCAGAAGCGGGAGCTGAGGAAGCTGCAATACAATCGAGACATTCGCCCCATCCTGTCCGAAAACTGCTTCGCCTGCCACGGCTTTGACGAATCCTCTCGGCAAGCCGACCTGCGGCTCGACACGGCCGAAGGGGCCTTCGACGATCGAGGTGGAGTTCCTCCCCTGGTGGCCGGGAGTCCGGAAGAGAGTGAGTTATGGCGGAGGATCACCAGCCAGGATGAGTTCGAGCAGATGCCGCCTCCCGACTCGCATTTGGAGTTAACGGACCAACAGCGGGAAACCCTCCGTCTGTGGATCGAACAGGGTGCTCCCTATCAGGATCATTGGTCGCTGATTACGCCGACTCGCCCTCCCCTGCCCGACTTACCGGACGATCAGCTTCCAGAAGTCGGTAATGAAATTGATCGCTTTATCCGTGACCGATTACGGGAAGAGCAGCTCGAGCCGGCGCAGGAAGCCGACCGCTCCGTGCTGATTCGACGTCTCTATCTGGATTTGGTCGGGCTTCCTCCTTCGGCCGAGGAGGTCCGAGCCTTCGAGGAGGACTCTGACCCGCACGCCTACGAGCAGCTGGTTCAACGGTTACTGGATAATCGGCACTTCGGCGAACGAATGGCCCTGGAATGGCTCGATGCCGCTCGATATGCCGACACCAACGGCTATTCGATCGACGGGGGCCGACATATGTGGCTGTGGCGAGATTGGGTCATTCAGGCTTTCAACGACAACAAGCCGTATGACCGGTTCCTCATCGAGCAGCTGGCGGGAGACCTGCTTCCCGATCGCACGGAAGCCGATTTGATTGCCAGTGGATTCCAGCGAAACAACATGGTGACTCACGAGGGAGGGACGATTCCCGAGGAGAATCTGGCGAACTACAACGCGGATCGCGTGAAAACATTGGGCGAAGCGGTGCTGGGACTGACGCTCGCTTGTGCCCAATGCCACACCCACAAATTCGATCCGATCACGCATCGGGAATACTATCAGCTGGTGGCCTTCTTCAACACGCTGGATGACCGGGGGCTCGATGGCGACCGAGGGATCAATCCCGGCCCCAGTATTCAGGCGAGAACGGTACTTCAGACAGATGAGCAGGAAGAGCTGGAGGAGCAAATCGCCCGATTAAGGGAACGGCTCTCGCAGCTCGACCTGAATCAACTGCAGTCTTGGGAGCAGCGACAACTCGCCAAGCTTGCTCGGCGAGGTGACGGCTTTCAGCTTCATCCCACCGAGGTACTGAACGTCTCGACGCCCAATCAGGGTGCCGGTTTTGAGCCCGAGGGAATGACGGGAGTCCGGCTGAAAAGCGTCGGAGGATTGGGGGCGTTTGACATGACGCTGCGGCTACCGGAACTGCAGGAACCGCTCCGAGGTTTCCGCGTCGTCTTTCATCCGCGGGACGAATTCGTCAATTCGGGTTGGGGACACGGCAAGCGTTCCGTCTCCGTCGGGGAGACCACCGTCGAAAAAGGTTCGTTCGTATTGACCGCGTTCTCGGCCACATTCGATCAGGTTCCCAGTGATCAAGTGAACCTGCATCTGCTGGAGCCGGTCGAGTCGGTCACGGCGAGTTCCTGGGACGCTGATTTTCCTCCTCGCGCGTCGCTCGACCCCCGTAATGATTCGGGGTGGTCGCCTGACATTCAGGCCACTGGGCCCGTCCATTTCACGGGAACGTTTCAGCGACCGGTTTCGACCTCCGAGTTTCCTTTCCTCACGCTGCAGTTGAACTTTGGTTATGGTCAGTCTCTTCTGCCCGGCCGGTTTGATATTCATGTCTTCACGGGAGTGGATGACGGGCTCGACCTTCCGGAAAGCATCGTGACGTTGCTCGAGAAGCCGGCGGAGCAGCGGTCGGACGAGGAGATTCGACTGTTGTGGGAATACTGTGCCGAACATTCCGAGGAGTTGTGGCATGAGCGGGTGGAACTGGCGAATCTGGAGGAGCGTTTGCGAGTGCTCACCCAGACGTTTCCGACCATGGTGATGAACGTGTCGAAATCGCCGCGAGATACCCATGTTTTTCATCGAGGTGATTATTCGCAGCCGAGGGAAAAGGTAACTGCGGCGACCCCCGCGGCCCTTCCTCCGCTGCCCGAAGGGGCTTCCGCTGATCGACTGGGATTGGCCCAATGGTTAACGGACCCCGCTCATCCGCTGACGGCCCGAGTCGCCGTGAACCGATTCTGGCAGATGATGTTCGGGCGAGGGCTCGTGGCGACCTCGGCCGACTTCGGATCCCAAGGAGAGTGGCCGAGCCATCCCGAACTGCTGGACTGGCTGGCGGTGGAGTTTCAGGAAAATGGTTGGGACGTGAAGCAACTGATCTACCTGATGGCCACCTCGGCCACGTATCGACAAAGTTCGATAACCTCATCCGAATTGCTTCAGCAGGCCCCGGAAAACGCTCTGCTGGCTCGAGGGCCGCGCTTTCGACTCCCAGCGGAATTGGTACGCGACTCGGCACTGAAGGTCAGTGGGCTGCTAGTGCCGCGACTGGGTGGACCGAGCGTCAATCCCTACACGCCTGGCGATCCTTGGCGGGAGGTCAGTCACTACGGGAGCACGCCGGCGACGGCACAGACCTTTGTGCAAGATCATGGCGAGAAACTTTACCGGAGGTCGCTGTACACCTACTGGAAACGGACTGCTCCTCCACCGAACATGACCGCCTTCGACGCGCCGAATCGTGAAGTTTGCACGGTCAGTCGCCCGGCCACGACCACGCCCCTGCAGGCTCTGGTGCTGCTGAACGACACGCAGTTCGTCGAGGCGAGTCGCAAGTTTGCCGAGCGAATTGTTTCGTTGCCCGACGAGGCCGATTCGGCTCGGATTGAGTGGGCGTTTCGCGAGGCGTTGGGGCGGCAAGCCGACGAGGCGGAAGTGGAACGTCTTGGTCAGGCCTTGCAGCGAGAACGGCAGCGTTACGCCGATTTGCCCGAGTTGGCGGAAGAATTCCTTCGCAACGGCGAGTCGCCGCGTGATGAGGCCTTGAGTTCTCTGCCGGCAGCCGAACTGGCTGCCTGGGGGGCTGTCGCTTCCGTGCTGCTGAACGCCAGCGAGTTTATTACCAGAAACTAACGGCAATCGGCTCGAGCGGCCCATCCGCATAGAGTGGCGAATGGGTCCAGGCACGACGAACCACATCATTGAACCAAATCATTGCACAATCAACGTGATAGCGACCGTTTCTTGGACGCGCGTCGTAAAGGAGAGAATACGATGAATTCACCGCTGCCGGCCGACGAGAGAAAATTCCATCGGCGACTGTTTTTGGGGAATCAACTTCGTGGCGTGGGATCGGTCGCGCTCGGGACGATGCTGATGCGCGACGGCGTGCTCGGGGCCGAGTTGACGGGGGCTCGAACGGGTGAACGACGAGGCCATCCGCCTCACTTTCCTGGTCGAGCCAAACGAGTTGTCTGTCTTTTCCAGTCAGGTGGTGTCTCGCACGTGGACCTGTTCGACGACAAGGAGACGCTGCACAAGATGGCTGGTGAGGAACTGCCGGCTTCGATCAAGGGAGACCAGCGGTTGACGGGGATGACGTCGGGACAGAGTGCCTATCCGGTCGTCCCTCCCCTTCGCGGAGGACGCCGCTGTGGGCCCCAAGGGACGTGGATCAGCGATATGCTCCCCCATACTCAGACGATTGCTGATGAACTCTGCGTCATCAAGTCACTCCATTCCGAGGCGATCAACCACGATCCGGCGATCACGTTTCTCAACACGGGGAATCAGCAACCCGGCTATGCCAGCATGGGGGCCTGGGTCAGTTACGGGCTGGGAAGCGAGAATGATAACTTGCCGGCATTCATCGCCATGGTTTCGCAGGGTACCGGGAAGAATCCGGGACAGCCCATTTTTTCTCGACTCTGGGGTAATGGGTTTCTCCCCTCGTCCCACCAGGGTGTCGGATTGCGGCCCGGTGCCAGTCCGGTGCCGTACCTGGGTGACCCGGCCGGTGTCCAGCGAAACCAGCGCCGGGAACTACTGGATGATCTCCGGTTTTTGAATGAGCGATTTGTCGAGCGGAGCGGAGACCCGGAAACCGTCGCCCGAATTGATGCCTACGAGATGGCTTTCCGGATGCAAATGTCGGTCCCCGAACTGGCTGATATCAGTGACGAATCGGAAGAAACGCTCAATGCATACGGGCCGGAAGTGATTCGTCCGGGAAGCTACGCCGCCAACTGCCTGCTGGCCAGGCGGCTACTCGAACGAGATGTCCGCTTCGTGCAACTCTATCACCGTGGATGGGATCAGCACATCGCCATTGCTCGGCAGCTACCCAATCAATGTCGCGATGTCGATCAACCGACCGCCGCACTGGTTCGCGACCTGAAGCAGCGCGGACTATTGGATGACACGCTGGTGATTTTTGTAACCGAATTCGGGCGGACCGTCTTCAGCCAAGGTGCCTTGGGAAGTCCGGGCATGGGCCGAGATCATCATGGCCGCTGTTTTACGGTCTGGATGGCGGGTGGGGGCGTGAAGCCTGGGATCGAGTACGGGAAGACGGACGAGTTCTGTTACAACATTGAAGAGAATCCGGTGCATGTCCGCGATCTCCATGCCACGATGCTGCACTGCTTGGGCATCGATCATGCTCGATTCACTCATCCGTTCCGGGGCTTGAATGTCCGCTTGACCGGAGTGGAAGAGGCGCATGTGGTGCGCCCCATTCTGCTTTAGGGTGTCTGACGAGCGTGAGAATCGCTGTCGCCCCAATCCTGCTTGGATATCGATGACTCGGCCCAGCGTACCGGCTCGGAACCACCTGGATCACCGGGGGGTACCGCCAGGACCAAGTCGGGAGAAGGAGCAGTGGAGGTCGAAGTGGGGGGCGAAGTGGAAATGGACGTTGGTTCGTCCGGGGCTTCGGTCCGAGCGGTGGACTTCGATGCGGTGGTCGCGACTCGAGGAAGTTGCCGATAGGCCCAATAGGAGCTGGCCGAGTAGAGTGCGACGGCGGTCCAGATGCAGGCGAAGCTGGCCAGCTGAGTCATGGCGAAGGGTTCACCGAATAGGAACACGGCCAGCAGAAATTGCAGGCTGGGTGCCAGATACTGGAGGAACCCAAGGCTTGCCATTGTCAGTCGCCGAGCGGACGCGGCAAACAACAGCAGTGGAACCGTGGTGATCAGGCCGCTCATGGCCAGCACTGCCAGAATGCCGATGCCGGATTGGAGCGATACGGCGGAGCCTTGGATCTGAAGTCCGGCCAGAAACAGGACGGACAAGGGGGCCAGCAGCATCGTTTCCACGAACAGTCCCGACATGGCATCCGCGGCGACGGTCTTGCGAATCAGACCGTAGAACGCAAAGGAGCAGGCCAGGGTCAGGGCAATCCAGGGGATCCCGTGGCCGAGCAACGCGAGATTCAAAACCCCCACCGCTGCGACTGCCAGACTGATGACTTGCAGGGGGCGCAGGCGCTCACGCAGAAATGCGACGCCCAGCAGAACGTTGACCAAGGGGGTAATGAAGTAACCGAGGCTCGCCTCCAGAATTTGGGCAGTGAAGACGGCGTAGATGTAGGTGAACCAGTTCAGGCCGATCAGTAGCGTGCTGAGGGCCAATCGAGAGATGACCGCCGGCGAGCGAAGGATTCGTAGAATGTCCGGGACACGTCGCCGGAGGACGATGACCAGGGCCAACAGCAGAAAGGCCCAGAAGATCCGGTGAGCCAGAACTTCCCAGGCCGGCAGGTGCCGCAGGAACTGAAAGTAAAGGGGAATGATTCCCCACAGACCATACGCGCCGAGTCCCAGGAGAAGACCGTTTCGGCTGCGGTGGGAAGATTCGGGAGTCAAGCTGATCGAGGGGGGATGGAGGGAGTCGTGTAGGTCAAAGCTACATCATAGAGGTTTTGTCCGGTCCGGATACCCTCCCGCCGTGCTAATGGGGGACGCCTGCCCCGCTGCGGTTTTTTGAATCGTAGTCGCCTTGTGGTATAGAATGAAAAGCATGCGACCGTATGACTCGACTCTTCCGCGGGTTGGATGTCCCGTGAGAAAGGGCCCTTAGATGCTTAATGTTCTACCGAAACCTCACGTGATGAATTGCCCACGCTCCGTGAATAGAAATGGTTCGCGTCGCTGGTCCTGCAGGCCCGGTCCGCTCCTGGGCTGCCTGCTGTTTCTGATTGCCGGTCTCGACGGTTTGGGGATGGCACGTCCAGTGTGGGGGCAGCGACTTCAACCTTTGCCCAATCCCCTGCCGGCCCCCGGATTGGATGGTCCCACCGATTGGATCAACACCAACGGTCCCCTGAATCTCCAGGAGCTGCAAGGTAAATTCGTGATCCTGGATTTTTGGACCTATTGCTGTGTGAATTGCCTGCACATCCTGCCCGAACTGAAGAAGTTGGAGGAAGCTTATCCGAATCATGTCGTGGTCATCGGTGTCCATTCCGGCAAATTCGACGCGGAACGAAAGACGGAGAATATTCGCAAGGCCGTGCAGAGGCATGACATCCGGCATCCGGTGGTAAATGACGACCAGCAGATTCTGTGGAATCGGTATAACGTCAATGTCTGGCCCTCTCTCCGCATCATCGATCCGCGAGGTTTTTTGGTGGCGGCTCATAGCGGAGAGATTCGGTCGGAAGTTCTCGATGACTTCCTCAAGCGATTCATCCCGATCTATCTGCGGCAGGGAGTACTGAACCCAGAGCCATTCGAAGTCTCCTTGCCTCGTGAACGATCGGCCGCGTCGGGACTTCGATTTCCCGGTAAGGTTTTGGCCGATGAGGACTCAGGTCGGGTCTTTATCGCCGATTCCGGTCATCACCGCATTGTTGTCACGACGCTGGCCGGAGAGCTGCTGGCCGTGATTGGAGATGGAGTCCCGGGCCGAAAGGACGGAAATTTTCAGTCGGCTCGCTTTCGACATCCTCAGGGAATGGCCTTGGCGGGTGAGCGACTGTACGTCGCCGATACGGAAAACCATTCGTTACGAGAGATCGATCTGGCCAGGAAAACCGTGTCGACGATTGCGGGAACCGGTCGTCAGGCGGGGTTACATCCTGTTCGAGGGAGACCCACGGATCCGCTTCAGATCGACTTGGCCAGCCCCTGGGACCTCCACTTGCATGAGAAGTCCCTCTTTATCGCCATGGCTGGTTCCCATCAGATCTGGAAATTGGAGTTGGGCGAGAAGAAGCTCGTCCCCCACGCCGGAACGGGTGT
>JBJHCD010000216.1:0-8195 GCA_050485845.1 Pirellulaceae bacterium
CTCCGTGCGGCGGGCCGGCCTTCGCGTGGTCCGTCGGGGGGGCGCTTCGTGGGACCTTTCGACGTTGGTTGTTGTACGCCGGACGTCTAGTCCGTCGTACCGGGTGTTGGTTGTCTACGACGGACGGGAAGTCCACCGTACAGGTGTTGATTGTCCGGACGCGGTAATCATCCTCGGTGAAACGAGTGCCTCGACCCCTTGCCGAAAAAGTTCAACGGGTCTCTCGCCCCCCGGTCCGTTCCACGGGGTTGTGTCAGGCACTCGGAAGGCCCCGTTTGCTGGGTTTTTCCCTGCCGAAGTCACATTTTTCTCACCAGCCGAGTCAAACTTTACCGACAAAACCAAACAGCGCGATCACACCATCCATATCAGGCTGCGGGGGAGGTGCTCCCGAGATGAGTGATTTCAAACTGTCGGCAAGTCCGTACCTCCAAGGGGTTCCGAGTTTTCAGGAGACCGCGTGGCACCGAGCCGTGCGGCGGTGGAAGCTCCAGTGGACCTATTACAGGAAGTTTCGCTCGTGGATCAATTTCCGGGAGCCCGACTCCTTCCAGCAGAAGATCCAGTTCCGGAAGATTTATGGCAATCACCCGCTGTACGCGGCCTTGGCGGACAAGTTTCGCGTTCGCGAGTTTGTGGCGGAGCGAGTTGGCCCGCGGTATCTGATTCCCTTGCTGGGCGTCCATGATCGATTGACGGAAGCCGACTTCGAGCCACTTCCCGAGCAGTTCATTATCAAGGCGAATCATGGTTCCAAGTGGCACCAGATTGTCACGGACAAGTCACGGCTGGACATTCCCGCCACTGTCCGGAGGTGCAATCGGTGGTTGGAGCGACGTTTTGGCCATCGACTGGGCGAATTTCACTATCAGCTTATTGTGCCGAAACTGATCATCGAAGAGCTGCTGGTTGACCAGGGAGCCTCGCCTCCCGACTACAGCTTTTTCTGTTTCCATGACGGGGAGGCATTTGATTATTCCCTGTCGGTTTCCATGCCGGACGGCGAGCGGTCGGTCGGGTTTGACAAGCAATGGAACATTACCGAGATCACATGCACGCCCGAGGAGGCTCAGCGAGTCGCTCGGCCTCCCCACATGGAGGAGATGCTGGAGGTAGCTCGGCGTCTGTCTCGAGGATTTGATTTTGTCCGAGTGGACTTGTACAACGTCCGAGGGCGGATTTACTTCGGCGAACTGACGTGGACTCCGGCCAGTGGGCTGAAGGAATTCACGACGGATGAAAAACGAGTAACTCGCAACGCGATGTGGAAGCTGGACCGCGAGAACCCGGTTCTCTATCGACAGGCAGGCTGACCGGATTGCCCCCGTCACCCTCCCGCGACAGGGTGAGCCAACAAGGTCGTTCACAGGATCCTTCGATAATCACTTGGTCCCAACGGCCGGAGCAGTTGCTCGTCTCCATCGGGAATCTTCAGGGGCCCAGTTAACGGTCAAACCGATCCCCGCGCCCCCGCCGGCCTGCGTCTCCACCAACCCGCCGCGAGACCAATCGCGGCCAAGCCCGCGAAGATCGTCCACCCCGATGGCTCCGAAATCACCGTCACCGGCTGGTCGGATCCGAAGGTGATGATGCCGATGTTGGAGGTGAAGCCAATCGGGCCCATGTTGGGAAAGTTGTAGAAATTCGTAGAGCCTTCCAATAGTGAAATATTGAACGGATCTCCAAACTGCGGTGCGATGGAACCCGCCTCCAACTGTAGTCGAACGAGAAGCCGGGGAGACTCGTCCAGGACGATTACTTTCGCAAGGAATCAAGGAAGTTGGATCGACAGAGAAGTCTTCTCTTGAATAAGTGTTAGCGGGGCCGCCTACCGTACTCACCGAACCAACACCCTCTGGGTCCGCAAAAAATGTTCCGTCGCGTTTTGCACTGCCGGCCACGAAAATGTATTTCGAATCGGCAAGTTGCAGGTCTTCTGGAGATTCACAAAGCTCAATTGGGTTCCTCGCGCACCAATCGGCGTAATTCGAAACGCGAATTCAAAGTCGGTTAACTCGGCGCTGCCCGACGCTACCGCGTGAATTCGCCGAACACGAGTAATTGCGACTGATGCCCTCGCCGTTCGCGGCGGCCGCGAGGCAAATCGACCAGTGGCGGAACATTTCGAGCAGGAGTGTCGTCACGTTATCGATGCGCTCAAGGTAATCTACAAGAGCGACGCGGAAGCGAAGAAAGAGAACATGACGCCCGAGGCGCGTCTGGCCTTTCACCAGCTCCATAGCAAGGAGACGATGGACTCGCCTCACAAGTGGCTCGGGCAGCAGTTTGATGAACGGCTGGTGGAACCGAATTCGGGACTGGGCCAGGTGATCACTTACATGCGTCCGCCCAAGCCCCAACCGCCGCTTGACCAGTCCATGGTCCGGCGCCGACTGATCGGTGCCCTGCGCCAGGCCCCGGTCGCTATTGACATGGGGCGGCCCGACTCCTCGTATCGCTCCGACCGATTCTGGGCGCGGCACGCGTGGCGCGCCTGCCGCCCCGCGTGCTCGGCTGCTCCGCTCCGGGGTATTCCCACTCCGGCAGGCTTTGCCGATTCCGATCCATGTCAGAACGTCCAATGTCACGGGGGCCCCGTCTCGGTTCCGCCCGTTTCCTCGTGCACGGCGGCCTCGGCGCGGCCCGGCCGCTGCGCGACCGGATCGCCACTGGCCACATCCGGCCGCTCTCCCCCCCGGCTGAGGGTCGCCGAAATGTTTTTCCCGCTTGCCAGAAGGACACGGTCATCGGCTCGCAGGCGAGCCCGTAGATGGCAAGGAGGCGAGCGGCGGACTCACTTCGGTTGTGGTGCCTGGACGAAGGCAGCTAATTCCGGCTGGAGTTGCCCCAGGGCGACTTCCAAGCGGTCGGCCAGTCCCGTGGCTTCCGCCTGGCGGGCCCCATTGGCCGTCCGCTCCAGCTGCTCGGCCAGGCCAGAGGCCGCCGTACTTCCCAGCATCCGCAGCGTTCCCTTCAGGGTGTGGGCGGATCGCTGCAAGAGCGGCGCGTTGTGGTGCTCCAAGGCCCGGCGGATCTGCACCAGTTGAGTCGGATACTCTTCGATAAACGCCTGAACCAACTCGCGGAGCAGTTGCTCGTCTCCATCGGCGATCTCCAGGGCCCCGTGCCAATCCACCAACACCGCCGATTCCCGGGAAGGGGGGGTGCCGGAGCCCGAATCCTTCCCCGGCCGGACAGGCTTTCGGATTCGGCGCAGTGCATTTTGGATGGCCTCAAACAGTTGTTGCCTTCGCACGGGTTTGCTGACGTAATCGTCCATGCCCGCCTCCAGGCACTGCTGGCGGTCGCCCTTCATGGCACGCGCGGTCATGGCGACAATCGGGATGTGGCCGCCGGTCTGCTGTTCTTTGGCGCGGATGACTGCCGTCGCCTCAAACCCATCCATTTCAGGCATTTGCACGTCCATCAACACCAGGTCGAAGTCCTGGCCGTCCAGGGCGGCGACGGCTTCTTTGCCGTTGTTGGCGACCACGACCTGGTGGCCGTGCTTCTCGAGCAGAGCCACCGCCAGTTTCTGATTGACCATGCTGTCCTCGGCCAGCAGGATCCGCAAGCTCCCCAGGTTTCCCAGGGCTTCGGGGGCGGAGGCAACGACCCGATCGTCGTCCAAGACCAGGACGCCGAGAGCCGTACCGATGGCATCGAAAAGTTCCGACTGCTGGATGGGCTTCAGCAAGTACGCCGACACCCCCAGAGTCTCGTAGCGGGCTACGTCTCCAGGCCTGCCGCCCGACGTCAACATGATGATTACCGTACGCGTGAAACGTGGGTCCTGACGGAGCTGCTCGGCCAAATCGAACCCGTCCTGTTCGGGCATATTCACGTCGGTCAGGACCAGGTCATACGGGCAGTTTGTTTCGTGGGCCTGCCGCATTTTTGCCATCGCTTCGCCGACGCCGGCGACGGCGGTCGGCTCCATGCCCCAGTTCCGTAGCATCTCGTCGAGGATCAGGCGGTTGGTGCGATTGTCGTCCACGATCAGCACCCGCCGGCCGCAGACCACTGCTGGCTGAACGGTCCGTGGCACGGCCGCCCCGTCCGCCAGGGGAAAGCGAGCCGTGAAGTGAAACTGGCTGCCGTGTCCCAACTGGCTCTCTCCCCAAAGGTCACCTCCCATCATTTCGACCAATCGCTTCGCGATGGCCAGCCCCAACCCGCTACCGCCGAACTTGCGGGTCGTCGAGGAGTCGGCTTGCGAAAAGGGTTCGAAGATCTGCCCCAATTTGTCTGGCGGAATGCCGATCCCCGTGTCGCGAACCACAAAATGCAACTCGGCCTCGCCGGACGTTTGCGACTCGAGCCGTACGTCCAGGACGACTTCCCCACGTTCGGTGAACTTGATCGCATTGCCCACCAGATTAACGACGACTTGCCGCAGGCGGTCCGAGTCACCGATCAAGGCGTCAGGCGTATCGGGAGCAACGTGGCAGGCCAGTTCCAATCCCCGGCCGTGGGCCCGAAAGGCCAGCGACTTCATCGTACTCCCCAGCGCGTCGCGGAGGCCAAAAACCACACTCTCGAATTCCAGGCGGCCCGCCTCGATCTTGGAAAAGTCGAGGATGTCGTTCAGCAGCGCCAGCAGGGACTCGCCTGACCCCTGAACCAGTTTGAGGTATTCGCGTTGCGAAGCGGTCAGGCCGGTGTCAAGCACCAACTCGGTCATGCCGATGATGGCGTTGAGCGGTGTGCGGATCTCATGGCTCATGTTGGCCAGGAAAGCGCTCTTGGCGCAGTTAGCCGCGTCGGCCGCCTCTTTGGCTCGGCGAAGCTCGTTCGCGGTGTCCTCCAGCTGCTGGTTCAGGTCGTACAGCCGGCGAGTCGATTGCTCCGCGATCGCTTCTGCTTCGTTCCGCGCCTTACGCTCCCGCTGGTAGCGATCCCTCCACAGTCCCGCGGAATCGTCGGCAGCGCGGTTCATCGGAGCGTCCCCTGGCTCGGTTGGTGGAAGGTGCAAACGATCAGGCACAGCGGGTCGCCGTGCAGCATGCATTGGGGCTGCTCGACCCGAACCTCCTCACCAAAGTGAGCTGCGGCTCCCTGAATCAGCCCTTCGGCAAAAGCGCACAGCTTGCGTTGCGAGCGATACCCGATCGCCAGGACATCGTCCGACCGCGCGTCGAACTCAAACTCCGGTGCCTCGGCGCCGGGATACAACTTGCGCACCTCGGGGTGAATCACGTCGTTGAGCGTCAAGAGAAAAGATCGCAGTGATCGATGCGACTCAAAGAACTGCGGATAACGCTCGGCCAGCAGCGGCAACGCGGCGGTCCCAAACCAACGGACGACGTCCTCGCCCGGAACACCCAGTTTGTCGGCCGCCGCCTCGACCAACATCGACAGGTCCGAGTCGGGGTAGCTTCCCAGTGACGTGTAGGCGCCTTCCAGCCCGGCTGCATCCAGCAATTCATCCCAAGTGTTCTCGCCATGTCGGCGGGTGACAACCTCCTCCAGAAGGTTCAGGACGATCCCCTTCATGTTGCCCCCCTCTTCGTGCCCTGCGAACGCGGTGGATGCTGGAATTACCCAGCGCCCGGATGGGGTTCCGACGGCCAGCGGCCTGAGCGATGACATTCTCCTCCATTATTTCGGCCCCGGAATGCCCGGGCAACCCACTTGTGGCGGGGGGGATGGCTCTCGGGAGGCCGCCCTGAAAGCCATCGTCCAAAGGTAATCTGGCAATCACTTGGTCCGAAATGCGTTGGGCTTCCTCCAACGCTTAACCCAACATTCCACATGCCTTTGCGAGTGTTTTCGGTAAGCGTGCATGAAGCCACGGGGCGGGGCTGAGTTAGACTGTCGGTCGATACAGCAGAAAGAACTAGCGCTCAAAGCAAGAAACACGGCCTGACCAGATTTCTCGGTACCGTCTCAGTCGCCCGCGCGGTTGGTTTCGATCCGCTCGATCGCCTCTCGGGCCGCTTCGCGTAAATCGGGCTCGGCTGATTCGTCCGCTCGGATGACGCGCAGTTTGTCCAAGGCGGGACGGCCCGCCGAACCCAGCCAACCGACCATCTCCACCACTTGCTCCTGCATCTCGGGAGTGGCCGTGTCGAGCATCCCAAGAATGCGGTCGACAATCTTCGCCTCCTCCGCCAAAAGCCCCAGTTCGCGTGCCGCCACCCAGGCCTCGTTGTCCCCCTCAAGTTCTTCGAACAACGTCTTCACGACCAGTTCCTGATGACTCGGGTCAATCTTCCATAAACTGGCCGCCGCGTCGACTCGGGCAGGAAAGCCAGAATCCTCAACCGCCTCCTTCAACGCGGGAACGGCCGAGCCGGCCGATCGACCGAATTGCCCCAACGCTCGGGCCGCGTCCTGACGAACCGGTGCCAAGGGGTCCGACAAAGCGGCTGTCAAAGCCTCCACGGCCTCCTGGCCGGCCACCGGACCAATGTTCCCCAAGGCCGTGGCCGCATGACGACGCACCGAAGGCAACCCGTTCTTCAGTCGGTCAATCAACTTCGGGACGGCCGGCTTCGCCGCCTCCCCCATCGCTCCCAGCGTCCTGCAGACAAAATACTGGTAGTGAAAATTCTCGTGATCCAACAGGGAAATCAACGCCGGCACCGCCTCGGCTCCCGCAGCGCCCAGCCCTTCCACGGAATAGAGCGGAGGACCGAGCGGTTCTTGCTGGGCCTCCAGGATCTTCACCAACGTCGGAAGCGCCGGCGCCGCCTCCTCGCCCATCGTGTACAAGACCAAGCAGGCCGCTCGGTAGCGCACATCGTCCTCACTGGGGACCAGCAGCGGCAACACCACCTCCAGCGTCTCGTCTCCTCCCACTCGTCCCAACGTCTCCGCCGCCACGATCCAGACTTCCCCGTTGTCAATCGGCGCGCGGTCCGCCAACAAATCGGCCATCGCCGGAATGGCACTCTTCGCCTCGCCTCCCATCGCCGCCAAAGCGCGCATCGCCGCCACGCGAACCGTCGCCTCGTCGCTGAGCAATCGCTCCCTTAACGCGGGTATCGCCTCCTTCGCCTCAGGTCCCAATCGCCGCAGACGTCGAGCTGCCTCGATCTGACGGTCGGTGTCCTCCTCCAGCAACTGCTGGATCAGGTCGGGGACCGACCTCGTCTGGTCCCCAGTGGCTCGGGCCGCCGAGTCCGTCGGAGCCTGTCCCAAGCACGACTCGGGAACGGGAACCAGCCACGCCAAGCCGATCGCCAACAAGCAGCACGATACTTCAAGCAAGCGATTCATTCCCCACCTCGATTTTCTGGAACGGGTTGTTGGACTGGGAAACTCGAAATAGGACAAGTCGAAACCAAACAATCAGAAACCGGACAATCAGAAACCGGACAACGAGAAACCGGGCAACCAGCAACCCAAAAATTAGAAACCGGACAAGTCGAAGGTCGGCCGAACGACCGGAGACCTGGTCGCCGCTACTTGCTCCCCAGCATCGTCAGGAACTCGCGCATCAGCGGCGCATTGTCATGCCAGGTACGGGCCGTGACAAAATGCCCATCTCGGACCATCGCCTGGTCAACGTACGAAGCGCCACCCTGCCGAGCGTCCAGGGCACACTTGGCCACCGTGGTGACCGACCGCCCCTCGATCACATTGGCCGCGGTTAGAATCTCAATTCCATGACAGACACATGCGATCGGCTTGCCGGCCTCGGACATCTCCCGCACCACTCGCAATAAATCCTGGTCATAGCGGAGATACTCCGGTGCTCTCCCTCCCGAGATGAACGCACCGACGAAATCATCCGCCCGAGCATCCCGAAAAGCAAGGGTCGCTCGAATGAAGTAGCCGGGACGTTCCTGCGTGATATCCCAGGGGATGGAAGAATCGGGTGGAATCTCGTGCAGGACCGTGTGATATAGTCTCGCTTCCGGGCCCGCGACAACCACCTCGAATCCCGCCTCCTGCAGGCGGAAAAACGGGTAGAACGTGTCCAGCGCCTCGGTTGCGTCCCCCAGGGGCAGGAAAATCTTGCCAGCCGTCATCTCGTCCCTTCCTGATCGTTAATCACCGAACACTTCCCCATGAGGCTTCGCCAGGGCCAGAAAACTCTGCTCGGCCGCCCGCCGAACGTCATAGTCGGCCTGGCCGTGAATCTGACCACTCACTTCCACGACGACATCTCCCGCATACTCCACTTCTCGAAGGATCTCGAAGTAGCGTCGATAGTCGACTGAACCCCTACCTGGCGAGGGTTCAGT
>JBJHCD010000217.1:0-8192 GCA_050485845.1 Pirellulaceae bacterium
GTTCGCTCCATCCCTCTTCCGCCTCTTCCCCGGCTGGTCGCTGGTTGCCCTGCCAGTCCACCTGTTCGACAGGCATGACGGGCGCGGCCGAGTTGGTGGTGGACTGCCCCGCCGCGTCGCCGACCATCAACAATACCGACGCCACGAAGATCCACGCCACGAAGATCCACGCCACGAAGTTCCACGCCACGAAGTTCCACGCCACGAAGTTCCACGAGACGGAGAGCCACGGAACAGAGTTCCACGCGAGGAGCGCCGTTTGTCCGAGATGGCAGGACGGGTGATCCGCGCGTCGCCGGTATGTGGGACATGTGGATCGGATCATCCGCCCCATCCCTCGGAGGAGCCTGGGATTCCGGTGCATGAGGAGTTTTCCTTACCGATTCCTTGCCGATTACGCTCGAGGATGAAATTGCCGGTGTACTTTCTGCAGCCGCGAGGAATCGACATGGGTGTAGATTTGGGTTGTGGCAATGCTGGCGTGTCCGAGCATTTCCTGAACTTGGCGCAGGTCGGCTCCCCCAGCCAGTAGGTGCGTGGCGAAACTGTGCCGCAAGGTGTGAGGACTAACATCACTCGAAATGCCCGCTCGACGCGCATATTTCTTGACCAGCTCCCAAATCGCTTCCCGACGCAACCGCCAACCGCGTCGCGACAAGAGGAGCCATTCCGGGGTCCCTCCGGAAATCTCAACCAGTCGGGGGCGCTCATGGTCCAGATAGGACTGGATCGCCTCCACGGCCTTGTGTCCCAGGGGAGTCACCCGCTGTTTGTTTCCCTTCCCATGACAAATGGAATAACGTTCCGCCAGGTGCACATTGCGAAGGAGCAGATGCGAGAGTTCCGACGCTCGGCACCCGCTCGCATAGAGGAGTTCAAGGAGTGCTCGATCCCGCCAGTAATAGGGATCTTGCCGTCGGGGAGCGGTCAGGAACCGCTCGACATGTTCCGGAGTCAAGACCTTGGGAATTCTTTCCCACAGCTTTTGACTCCCCAACAGCTCCGCCAAGTTCTCATCCAAGACCCCTTCCAATTGAAGGTACTTGAAGAACATGCGGAGCGTCACGATGTGGCGGGCAATGGAGGCGGGGGCAAGCCGCTGGTCATGGAGCCAACCGGCGTAGTCCGCCAAGTCGCGAATCGTCAACTGCGGAATACGGCGGGGCCCAAGCCATTCGAGCAAACGCTGGAGATCTCGGCGATAGGCGGAAACGGTATTCTCCGCCAAATGACATTCCGACCGGAGGTAGTCGGCGAACATTTCCGTCCATCGTCGCGAGGTATCTTCGTGCGAAATGCGGAGCACGGGACGCCCCCGAGCGAGAACTCGCTTCCCCTTCGTCATTGGGGGTGGCTTTCCGGCCGGAGAACTGTCGGCAGTCGTCTCCCCCCTGGCCGGCGCCGAGTCCGCCGATCTCTCGTGCCCGTCAGGCGGCCCGCCACCGGCCCTGCCGGCCTGACTCTTGCGGGCATTCGATTTGGGCTTTTCCATGGATGAATCCGCCGAGAAACAGGGTCGAAAGCGGTGGAATGAGGGAGCGAGATCAAGAGGGAGCGAGATCAAAAGGAGGAACCCGAGCCGACTTCATAGATTATCGACCAGGTCTCCACCGACTCACCCCCTTTTTCCCTCCCCGCTGGTTTGGGAGACCGGGGCCGCTATGCTAAGGAACCGGAAACCCCATTCGAATGGGCCACGGAGATGACGAAGCTTGTTGGGAGCAGGGATTGCGGATTGAGGATCACGGATCGGGCCGAGTGGGCCGGGACTCCCCTCCCCTCAATTCCCTTCTCGGCTCCGGGAAACGACCAGTCGAGGTGGATCGGTTCGAGAACTCCCGGGGGTCGCCTTGCCGATCCGTGGTGGATGTCTTGGTTCCGCGCAACGATCGCGAAAGTGACAAAGCATGAAGATACTGGTGGCTGGTGGAGCGGGTTATATCGGTTCGCACGCCGTTCGATATTTGCGGCGAGCCGGGCATGAAGTCTGGGTGTACGACAACCTGTCGCGTGGACACCGGCAGGCCGTCCCGGCCGAATGTCTGATTGAGGGGGAATTGGAGGATCGCGGCCGAGTGGCCGAGGTGCTTCGTGACAAGCAGATCGAGGCGGTGATGCACTTTGCCGCTTTCGCCCTGGTGGGGGAATCGGTATCCGACCCTGCTTTGTACTACCGCAACAATGTGGTCGCCGCGATCAGCTTGGCCGAGGCGATGCGCGACGCGGGAGTCCGAAAGATCGTCTTTTCCAGCACAACCGCGACCTACGGTGAACCGGAAAAACAACCGATTAACGAGGAAACTCGACAAGACCCGATCAACCCCTACGGCTTCACCAAATTGGTCTTCGAACATGTCCTGGCGGATTATGCTCGAGCCTACCAATGGGGTTACGCCGCCTTGCGCTATTTCAATGCGGCCGGAGCGGCGCCCGAGGGGGATTTGGGGGAGGATCACGATCCGGAATCCCATCTGATTCCGATCGTCCTGCAGGTTGCCCTGGGACAACGCGATGAAATCGTCATCTTCGGCGATGACTACGCCACTCCCGACGGGACATGCATTCGGGACTACGTTCATGTCCAGGATCTCGCGGATGCTCACCTGAAAGCCCTGGAAAAACTGCAACCAGGCGAGGGGCTCCATCTCAACCTTGGAACCGGTCGGGGGCAGAGCGTGCGTCAAGTGGTCGAGGCCTGTCGCCGAGTTACCGGTCATCCGATACCCGAGCGAATGGGAACTCGACGACCAGGAGACCCACCTGAGTTAGTGGCAGACGCGTCGCGAGCGGCCGAAGTGCTGGGCTGGGAGCCCCAGTATCGAGACATCGAGTCGATTGTTGAGACCGCCTGGAAATGGCACTCAACACACCCGCGCGGCTACGCGACCTGACCATTCGACCTGACCATGCAACAGATCATCATCGAAAAACCTTATCAGTTTGTTCCTCCCCATCGCGGGACGGGCTGGTCTTCCTTTATCCAGTTCTTCGATCTGCATGGAGTTTATCTCAGGCGAGCGGAGGGCGTGGTCAGCCATGAGATTCGCGGGCTCCCACATTTTCAGAATTCGCTGCGAGCAGGTCACGGCATTCTGCTGACGCCGAACCACTGTCGCTACGGCGACCCCTTGCTGATGGGATGGCTGGCGAAAGTCGCGAAGTGTCACGTCTATGCCATGGCCAGCTGGCATCTTTATCATCAGAGCCGCTTTACGGCTTGGGCCATTCGCCGCATGGGAGGGTTCAGCGTTTTCCGAGAGGGAGTGGACCGCCAGTCCATTAACACGGCGATCGACATCCTGGAGCGCGCGGAACGACCCTTGATCTTGTTTCCGGAGGGAGCAGTCTCCAGGACGAATGACCGATTATTGGCACTGCTGGACGGCGTCGGTTTTATCGCCCGCACGGCAGCCCGCCGCCGAGCGAAGCGGCAACCGGGGGGTAAAGTCGTGATGCATCCCGTGGCAATCAAATACCGCTTCACCGGAGACCTGGACAAGAGCGTGGACCAAGTGCTGACCGACATTGAACAGCGGCTCGCTTGGCGTCCCCAACGGCATCTCTCGCTTCTCCGCCGCATCACCAAGGTCGGGCATGCTCTGCTGGGATTGAAGGAGATCGAATACTTTGAGGCGATTCAGGAAGGGGAGCTGGCTTCACGATTGGAGCGTTTCATCAACCGTCTGCTGCAGCCGCTGGAGGCGGAATGGCTGGGTGAGGAGAAAATGGGGCCGGTCGTTCCGCGAGTCAAATCGCTGCGGATGCAGATCGTCCCCGGCATGATCCGAGATGAACTGGCCCCGGACGAAAGGTCGCGAAGATGGCAACAGCTGGCCGACATCTATCTGGCCCAGCAACTGTACAGCTATCCTCCCGACTATCTCGCCACACTCCCGACCGTGGACCGCATCCTGGAAACCGTGGAGCGGTTTGAGGAGGACCTGACCGACAAGGCTCGAGTACACGGTTCGCTTCACGCCATCATTGAGGTGGGAGAGGCGATTGAAGTTCAAACGGAGCGAGAACGAGGTAGCGACGTGGACCCGCTGATGGAGCTGCTCGAGATCCGATTGCAGGGGATGCTGGACCGTTTGGCGGCCGAGTCGCCCTTGTACCCCGGCGCGACGATTCGAGAGCCGATGACCCGCAACCGCTGGAATGATCAATAAGACCTCGAGCGGCCCCCGGTCCCGGTCGACGCCCGCCCCCCAATGAACGCCCGGCCCGGCAGACAACCCAGCCCCGAGGACAGCCCGGCCCTGCGGACAACCTGCCCCCGAAGACGCCCCGGCTCCGCGGACAACCCGGCTCCCCGGACACCCCGACTTCATGGACATGCTGCATCCGGCCTTTAATTCCGTACGGCGATCCCGCTCGCTCAAGCCGCTCGACGCGCGGCCAGGACACGAATTTGGCCGGCGAGGTCCTTCCGCAATTGGGGTTTCTCGAATTCACTCGACTCTTCCACGATGCGGGCCACCTGCTGGGCAATCATGGGGCTGATCTCCAGTACCAGCCAACCGCCCGGACGAAGGTAACTCGGGGCATCGGCCACGAGGCGAGCGATCACTTCGGTCCCGGTGGCGCCGGCCAAGAGGGCCTGGCGTGGTTCGTAATCCCGCACTTCCCGAGACAACTCGGCATACTCCTGCTCGCTGACATAGGGTGGATTGGACATGATCAGGTGATATTTCTCAGCGGCCTCGAGCGGCGCCAAGAGATCTCCTTCGCGAAAATCAATGCGGTCGCTCACCCCATGCTGCTGGGCATTCCCCCGTGCCACCTCCAACGCGGCCGGCGAGATATCGACCGCCGTGATTTGTGCGTTGGCCACCAGTTTGGCGGCACATACCGCCAGAATACCGCTCCCTGTCCCGATATCCCCGATCTCCAGGGTTTCTTCCCCGTTGAGCAACGGCTTCAGGACATCGAGCATGGCGAGAATGACAAACTCCGTCTCGGGCCGAGGAATCAACACATCGGGCGTGACCTGAAAAGCCATCGAATAGAATTCTCGCTGGCCCAGCAGATAGGCGACCGGTTTGCCTTGTGCACGCTGGCGAACCGATTCGCGAAATTTCGCTCGAACCTCGTCGGGAACGACCTCGTGGAAGGCGGTGTAGAGTTCGATTCGTTCACATTCCCGGGCTTCCGCCAGGAGGAGTTCCGCGTCTAGTCGCGGGCTATCCGCCCCTTGCTTTCGGAGGTAATCGGCCGTCCATGTCAGGAGTTTGCCGACCGTCCATTCTTCAGTGGGTGCGGTCATGAAACAGATCCGTCGTTAATCCAAGCCCCCCATCTCATCTCGCAAGTTATCGCGTTCGAAATGGATCAGGGCATCGGTAATGGGTTGCAAATCGCCCGCGAGGATCTGGTCCAGTTTGTAAAGTGTCAGCCCTGGAACTCGATGATCCGTCACTCGGTTCTCTGGAAAGTTGTACGTACGAATCCGCTGGCTGCGGTCACCCGACCCGACAAGCGACTTTCGCATCGTCGCTCGTTTTTCATGCTCAATGGATCGATAGTGTTCATACAACCGGGACTTCAGCACCCGCAGGGCCTTGGCCAGGTTCTTGTGCTGGCTCTTTTCGTCCTGCATCGAAACGACGATGCCCGTCTCGAAGTGGGTCAGTCGCACGGCCGACGCCGTCTTGTTGACATGCTGGCCTCCGGGACCACTGGCACAGAAGAGATCTTTGCGGTAGTCGTCCGGCTTGATGTCGATCTCGGTATCTTCCGGTTCGGGAAGGACGGCGACGGTGGCGGCCGACGTGTGGACGCGTCCCTTGGTCTCGGTTTCGGGAACCCGTTGGACGCGATGTCCGCCACTCTCGTACTGCAGTTCGCGAAAGACTCCCTCGCCCTGAACTCCTAGAGTGACTTTGGTCAGCCCTCCCATGGCACTGGACTGGGCATCCAAGATTTCGATCTTCCACCCCTTCCGCTCGGAATGCCGCTTGTACATCTCGTACAAGTCGTGAGCAAACAAGGCCGCTTCCTCCCCCCCCGTGCCGGCTCGAATTTCCAGCACGCATCGAGTTCGGGAGGCGTCCTCGCCCCCAACGGTCAGTTCCAGGAGGGTGTCCCAAAGTTCCTCTCGCCGCTTCCTGAGGACCGGCAGTTCGCTCTCGGCCATCTCCCGTTCGTCCGGATCATGGCTCTCGGACATCGTGGTCAGCTCGCGGATGTCGTCGCTGGCACTCTTGAACGACCGATAGCAATGGGCCAGTCGAGCGAGCGAGCCATGCTCTCTCGCGATATTGGACATCCGCTGAGAATCGGCCAGGACCTCGGGATCGGACATGAGATGCTCCAGCATCTCGTACCGAGCCAATTTCTCCTCAAGCATTTCGCGCATAAGTCAGCTCGGGCGATCCAAGAACGCCCTGGTGGAGGGCCCCGAAGAATGGGGAGCATCGTGGCGGTGCCACGAGCTACCTGAGTGGTAACCGGAGTGCGCGGGATGCAAGACGTCGAGTCAGGCCTTGGCCTTCTTCTTCTTGGCCTTCGCCTGCAGGCTGGCATAGCCTCCGGCGGAATACTTGCTATTGAACTTCTCGATCCGCCCGGCAGTATCGACGAATTTCAGTTTGCCCGTGTAGAACGGATGACAAGCGCTGCAAATGTCGACCTTCAATTCTTTCCGCGTGCTGCGGGTCGTAAAGGTCTCGCCACATCCGCAACGCACCACCGTTTCAAAATATTGGGGGTGGATGTCTTCCTTCATGACTCGGTTCCTGCCGTATTGATCAAAGACACTTCGAATATTATTGAGCCGAATGCAAAGTTGAGCCGACCGACTTCCCAGCGGTCGCCCCACGCTCTCTCGAATTGGGTGATGGTACCACGGAGCCAGCGGGCTCACAAGGGCGGCTACCCCGGTCGTCTTGACGTTCACCACGAAGTGACCAGACTAGGTGAACTCGGCCGTAACCAACTCGGCCTGGGTTAACTCGGCCGTAACTTACTCGGCCTGGGCCCTTCACCCCCACACCCGCCGCAGATCACCAACGTTCGAACTTTTCTCCGGAGCGGAACCTCGTGCATGGTTTCTTGACTCGCCGCTGGTTCCTGATTTCCCTCGTGGCCGTCCTCTTGACGGGATGGTTCGGAGCGACTTCGTTTGCCCCCGTGGTGGAGGCTTCCGGACTCCGCCGAGGAGTCGTAGCCGCCGTGTTGTTTCTCATGGCGCTGCCGCTGGAAGCCCGCACCATCGGCCGGTCGCTTCGCTCGCCACTCGCCCCATTGATGGGGATTTTTGTCAATTTCGGATTGGTGCCGGTGGTCGCCTGGGGGGCGTCCTTTCTGCTCCCCCGCTCCTTGGCCCTGGGTTTGATGGTTGCCGCCGCGACACCCAGCACGCTCGCTTCGGCCTCCGTCTGGACTCGGCGGGCAGGCGGTAACGATGCCACGTCCATGCTCGTCACCGTGGTTACCAATGGCATCTGCTTCTTGATGACCCCCCTCTGGCTCGCCATCATGACCGGACATCGACTCGGCGGAGACTCCCTCTCTCCCACCAGCCTGATCAGCGACCTCGCCTTGATCGTCGTGCTCCCCATGGTGATTGCTCAAATCCTCCGCCTTTTTCCCGCAATCGGTCTTTTTGCAACGCGGCGAAAAGTCGCCCTCGGCGTCGTCGCTCAACTCGGCATCCTCTACATGATCTTCGTCGGATCGATTCAAATGGGGCTCAGCATGTCTCCCGACCAACAGGACCAGGGGGCCTTCACCCTGCTGGGGATGGTGGTCGTGGTCATGGCCGTCCATTTAGGCTGTCTCTGGCTGGGTATCGTTTTCAGCCGAGGTGTCGGTTTATCTCGCGAGGACCAGATTGCGGTCGCCTTCTCGGGGAGCCAAAAGACATTAATGGTCGGACTTCAGGTGTCGCTCGAACTGGGCGTCACCATTCTCCCCATGATCACGTACCACATCGGCCAGTTGCTCGCCGATACCGTGGTGGCGGATCGAATGAGGGAGGGCCAGCCCCCGCTGTCTTCGAATTCCGACGGCGGCCAAGATCATGCGTCCACTGGTGTCACTAGTAAATTGCCTTGACACCAACGTCAAAAAAATGGGTGGGGAGCTACGATAGGGGTAGGGAGGGCTCATTGGTTTGAGCCCCCCCTCCCTCCGAACCGTACATGCAGTTCTCCCGCATACGGCTCTCCGGTCAGTAGGTTCCCATGGAT
>JBJHCD010000218.1:0-8158 GCA_050485845.1 Pirellulaceae bacterium
GGAAGCTCCCTGGCGGACAGCCTGGAATACAAATTGGTCGCCAGCAAGATCCAGCGTCACTCCGGGGGACGTCAGGCGGGGTTCGCCTCCTTCTCGCGTCCGGAGGAGAACTTCCGGGCACTCTACGAACTGGCAACCGCCGATACGACTCGAAACCGCCTTCAGCAGGCAGGCCAGACAAACCGTGCCTGGGATGCCCTCGATGGGGCCCTCTCCACGCACCCCCTCCCTCCATTCGAGGTGATTGCCAAGTACTTGGCGCCGGGAGGTTCCATGATGATCAGTGACAGTTCCGGATTTCATCTGGTCTCGTTCGGGCTTCGACGAGATTAAAGGAAGCTGCGGCTCGAACGGCCGGAAGGGCCGGGGCCCGCAGCGGCGCGATTTAGAGAAAAGCGAGTGGATCAAGTCAGAGGGAGGGGTGTGGCCGGATGGAGAGGGCGAAGTTCGTCCGTTCCTTGCCGACGGTCACAAAACCAGTTACGCTGATGGGCCCAGAAACCCCCGTGGCCTCTTCCGGGCTTCGGGAAGCCTCGGCGAGAGACGTGTCGTCTCCTCGATGAAACCCACCCGTTCTGCCCACCCTCATGAGGTAGCACCCCCAGATGGCGGAAGCGAATACGACGTCGTCGGCAGAGTCAAATGCGAAACGTATCCTGCTCGTCGATGACGACATCGAGATTGTCGAGACGCTGAAGTACGCCTTGGAATCGCGAGGTTATCAGGTTCTCGTGGCTCGGGATGGAAACCAGGGTTTGGCCATGGTGGAACGAGAAAACCCCGATCTGGTGATTCTCGACATGATGATGCCCAAGCGGAGCGGTTTTCTTGTCTTGGAAAAACTTCGCCGAACGCATCCGATTCCTGTCCGCGTCATCATGATTACCGCAAACGAGGGGAGCCGTCACAAAGTCTACGCGGAAATGCTCGGCGTGGACGACTACATCCGCAAGCCATTTGCCATCGATCGACTGATGGAAAGCGTCCAACGTCTGCTGGGAACGGGATGACCCCCCCTCCCGACTCAGCCTTTGACCGACTCAGCCATTGACCGACGCAGCCTCTGATAGTCGCGGCCTTCGATCGACAAACGTCTTGTACGATCCGAGCAAGAAATCAATCGCTCGTTTTCCCGACAAATTGCCGGCCCGATTCGACTCGAAATCCGGATCGCAACATCTTTCCGCGAAACGCCTTGCGAGAAATCACGCTGGAAGCAATTTCGGCCGCTCGGCGACCCCGCCTCCAAAAGTCGATATTGCCGCGTTGACTGTCGAGCTTTACGCTTAACGTAGAGGGGAAGGTTCGAGAAGCAGGTTGGAACGGCGAGGGATCGCGCCATCATCAGGCGTAAAGGGAGATTGCCATCGGCTGCATCTCGCCGCTCCCCCACCTGAATGTCTCATCTCCTCGTTCGATCTTTCGCAAGTTCGCCGCTGCCCACCATCGCTGGTTGAGCTGGATCATCCTTGCTTGTCCGCATGTCGCGGACTACCTGCCGGGCCGTTGACGCTTCCTCGTCAATCGTGAGTTGACTTCCCCCCAGGGTCCGGGGCCTTCCGTAGGCACAATCCTCGGGAATCGTCTCCTCACTTCGGCAGGAACCTCTTCGCAAGATTTGTCCCATCCTTCGCATGGCGTTGCGCGCAAACCCAAACGAAAACTCGAAACCGCATGGACGACCAGAGAATACGCGAGACATTCCCGAGTAATTTTCAGTGATTCAGAGGGACGGAAGCATGAGCGGGAAAGCCATCATCGACTTCATTGCACAACATCAAGATTTGGAGCAATTTCGGAAGGAGAACTGGACGGGGAGTTTCCAGGAGTACCTCGAAATGGTTCGGGCCGACCCGAGGGTTGCCCGGAATGCCTACGAGCGGCTCTATGACATGATTGTCAGCTTCGGCACACATACCTATGAACCTCATCGGGGAGACCGGCGCACGCACTACCACTTCTTCGACGATCCGCTCGAGAACGGAAAGGATGCCGTCTTCGGCCTCGACGAGACCCTCGAGTCACTCGTGAATGCCCTCAAGAGTGCCGCCCGAGGTTATGGCATCGAACGCCGAGTCCTGCTGCTACACGGCCCGGTCGGCAGTAGCAAGAGCACCATCACGCGACTGCTCAAGAAAGGGATCGAACATTACAGCACCACCGACGAAGGGGCGCTTTACACCTTGGGTTGGCACGACGAACAAACGGCCAGCATCCACTGGTGCCCCATGAATGAAGACCCGCTGCACCTGATTCCCCCCCGTTACCGAACGGAAATCGAACAGCAATTGAACTCGGACAGGGACCCGGAAGATTTTCATGTGCGGATCACCGGGGACCTCGACCCCTACTGCCGGTTCATGTTTGAGCAGCGGATGCAAAAGTACGGAGGTGACTGGACCAAGGTCATTGATGAAGTCCGAGTCCGCCGCGTGGTCCTCTCCGAAAAAGACCGGGTCGGCATCGGCACTTTCCAGCCCAAGGACGAGAAGAACCAAGACTCCACCGAACTGACGGGGGATATCAACTACCGCAAGATTGCCGAGTTCGGCAGTGACAGCGACCCACGGGCGTTCAACTTTGATGGGGAGTTCAACATTGCCAACCGGGGCATTATCGAATTCATTGAGATGCTGAAGCTGGACGTGGCCTTTCTCTACGACCTGCTCGGCGCCAGCCAGGAACACAAGATCAAGCCGAAAAAATTCGCTCAAACGGACATCGACGAGGTGATTATCGGTCACACGAACGAGCCTGAATATCGGCGTCTGCAGAACAATGAATTCATGGAGGCCTTGCGCGATCGAACAGTGAAGATCGACGTTCCGTACGTAACCCGCCTTAGCGACGAGATCAAGATCTACGAAAAGGACTACAACAGCCAGAAGGTCCGCGGAAAACATATTGCGCCTCATACGATCGAGGTCGCCGCCATGTGGGCCGTGTTGACTCGACTGGAAGACCCCAAAAACGCCGGATTGACTCTTCTGCAGAAACTGAAGCTGTATAACGGCAAGACGCTCCCCGGATTCACCGAAGAGAACATCAAGGAATTGCGGGCCGAGGCGGTCAACGAAGGAATGATTGGAATCAGTCCCCGGTACGTTCAGGACAAGATCTCCAATGCCCTGGTGGCCCACCATGATGCCCGCTCGATCAACCCCTTCATGGTCCTGAACGAATTGGAGTCAGGTCTGAAACACCACTCTTTGTTGACCAACGAGGAACTTAAGACCCGCTACCGAGAGCTACTGGGGGTCGTCAAAGAGGAGTACGAGAACATCGTGAAGAACGAGGTCCAGCGAGCCATCGCCGCCGACGAAGATGCACTAAAGCGTCTCTGCGGCAACTACATCGACAATGTGAAGGCCTACACCCAGCGTGAGAAGGTCAAGAACAAGTTTACTGGTCAATACGAAGAGGCGGACGAACGCCTGATGCGGTCGATCGAGGAAAAGATCGATATTCCCGAAAGTCGCAAGGACGATTTCCGCCGGGAAATGATGAACTACATCGGTGCTCTTTCCATCGACGGCAAGATTTTCGACTATCGGTCCAATGAACGCCTTTACAAGGCATTGCAACTGAAACTGTTCGAAGATCAAAAAGACTCCATTAAATTGACCAGCCTCGTCTCGAACGTGGTGGATCAGGAGACCCAGGCCAAGATCGATGTCGTAAAAAGTCGCCTGATTCGCGACTATGGTTATGATGAAGAGAGCGCCACGGATGTTCTGAACTACGTCGCGAGCATCTTCGCCCGCGGAGATACCAAGGAACGCTGACACACAGCGTCGGCTGACACACAGCGTCGGCTGACACACAGGGTCGCCGCCACCAAGGATTGCCGTTGCCATGGAAAAAATCGAACGTGATCAAAACCGCTTTCGCGAGATCGTTCGCGGCCGAGTTCGGGAGAACTTGCGGCGTTACGTGACCAATGGACAAATGATTGGGCGGAAGGGACGTGACCTGGTCAGCATCCCAGTCCCCAGCCTCGACGTCCCGCATTTCCGCTATGGCGACAACGGCAGTGGTGGTGTCGGCCAAGGGGAAGGGGAGGAGGGACAACCGATCGGTCGCGGCGACGATGAAACGGGTTCGGGTCCCGCCGGAGGGGATCCCGGATCCCATGTGCTGGAGGTCGATATTTCGCTGGACGAACTGGCGGCCATACTGGGCGACGAACTGGCACTCCCCCGAATCGAACCCAAGGGACAAGCACGCCTCAAGCAAGAAAAGACGCGTTACTCCAGCATACGCCGAGTCGGCCCGGAATCGCTTCGACACTTCAAGCGGACCTACGTCTCCGCCCTTCGCCGACAAATTGTGGACGGAACCTACAATCCCGCTCGGCCCCGCGTGGTTCCCGTCAAGGATGATCGGCGGTATCGCTCCTGGCAAACAACCCAACAACCAGAGGCCAACGCCTTGATCGTCTACATCATGGATGTCTCCGGTTCCATGGGGGACGAACAAAAGGAGGTTGTCCGCACTTGCTCATTTTGGATCGATACTTGGCTGCGGAGTCAATACCAAGGCTTGGAACAGCGTTATATCATCCACGACGCGGCAGCCAAGGTCGTGGACGAGCATACCTTCTATCACACTCGAGAAAGCGGCGGCACTCGGATCAGTTCGGCCTACAAGGTCTGCAAACAACTGCTGGATGACGATTTCCCCTCCGAGGACTGGAACATTTACGTATTTCAGTTCTCCGATGGGGACAATTGGGGCGAGGACAGTAAGCAAGCACTCCGTTCACTGCGGGACGACCTTCTGCCACGCAGCAACCTCTATTGCTATGGCCAGGTGGAAAGCCCCTATGGAAGTGGGGAATTCCTGCGGTCGCTCCGCCTGACGTTCGGCTCCAAAATGAGCAACCTGATCTTGACCGAAATTGAAGACAAAGACGCCATCTACGACGCCATCAAGATCTTTCTCGGAACGGGCAAGTAACCCGCCCCCCGCTTGAGGCTCTCCCATGATCACCAAAACTCAGCGAACCCTGCCGTCCGAACTGGTCGAAGTCCAGAAGCAGATGGAACATTGGGCACTACACTACGGGCTCGATTTTTTCCCCACGATATTCGAATTGGTGGACGCGCACGAATTGAATGCGATCGCCGCTTATGGGGGGTTTCCAACTCGCTATCCCCATTGGCGGTTCGGCATGGAGTACGACCGGCTGACGAAGGGCTACTCCTATGGCCTCCAAAAGATCTACGAACTGGTCATCAATAACGACCCCTGCTATGCGTATTTGCTGTCGAGCAATGCGCTGAGCGATCACAAGCTGGTCATGGCCCATGTCTATGGTCATTGTGATTTCTTCAAGAACAACCATTGGTTCAGCCGGACCAACCGCAAGATGATTGATGAAATGGCGAACCACGGCAATCGAATTCGCCGGTACATGGATCGATTCGGCGTGGACGAAGTGGAACAGTTCATTGATGCCTGTTTGAGCGTGGAAGATCTGATTGACATCCATTCCCCCTTCATCAAGCGGCATGACGATCAGCCGAATCGGTACGAATTCTCTGACCCGACCGACCAGGATCAGGAAACAACGGACCGCCCCCCCCGATTCCGCTCCAAGGATTACATGGACACGTTCATCAACCCTCCCCATCGGCGAGGAGAACGAGCCACCGGAACGCCACGTTCCATGGAAGGTCCGCTTCATTTCCCAAGCGAACCGCAACGGGACGTCATGCGATTCTTGCTGGACCATGCTCCACTGCGAGCCTGGCAGGCCGATGTGCTGTCCATCATTCGGGATGAAGCCTATTACTTTGCCCCGCAGGGACAGACCAAGATCATGAATGAGGGGTGGGCCACCTATTGGCACTCCACCATCATGACGCGTCACGGTCTGGAGGCCCGAGATCTGGTCTGCTATGCCGACCACTGTAGCGGTACGCTGGCAAGCTCTCCCACTCGCCTCAATCCCTATAAGCTGGGGGTCGAACTTTTTCGCGATATTGAGGAGCGGTGGAACCGAGGTTGCTTCGGGGAGGAGTACGAACAGTGCGACGATTTTCGAGCGAAGGCGAATTGGGACACTGGGGCCGGCCTGGGACGCGACAAAATCTTCGAAGTGCGGCGCATCCACAATGATCTGACTTTTATCGACGAGTTCCTTACTCTCGACTTCTGCCGACGATACAAACTTTTTTCCTTCGGCTACAACGAGGACTCGGGATACTACGAAATTGAAAGCCGGCAGTTTGACGAGATCAAGCGGCGACTATTGTTCAATCTGACCAATCTGGGACGCCCCATGATTTATGTGCGGGAAGGGAATTTTCGCAATCGTGGCGAACTGTATCTGGAACACCGCTATAGCGGTGTCGAACTCCAGAAATCGTATGCCTCGGACACCCTGAAGAATCTGTACACGATTTGGACTCGACCGGTGCATATCGAAACGGTTCTGGAAGACGAGGCGGTGGTCTTGTCGTATGACGGAAGACGCTTTTCACAGGATTCGATCGACAGCCTCACATTGGAGGAATCTTGAGTCAACAAGATTACACCACTCCATGTGTTCGCGAACAGGCGATGAAGGCTGTACCCATCACCATGGCCTGAAATCGGCAACACGACTTGGAACGTTGAGCGGGAGCACTTTCGGATGACGATGACGACGAGCGAACAACTTGAGCTGGAATTGGACCATCTTTTGGCCGGTGGTGGAGTGACCAGCGGCCACCTCCTGCAGCTTGCCGCTTCCGGAGGCCGAGTGGAGTGTCACCTGGTGGCATTGGACTCCATCGGCTGCTCGCTTCAGGAAGTGCGATGGATTGCCGCGAGACAATATTCTCCCACCGAACTGCAGTCCATCGCTGATTGGATTTGCCGACAAGTCCGCTACTTGGTCGAGCCACTGCGGGTCATTGAAACGGACGAGGAGGGGACACAGTTGCAGATCCGGTCCGACCCACCCACGCGCCATCCTCAGGCCAGCGTCTACTTCGAGGCCGTGGTCGATTCTTCCGGTGTTGCCCTTCGCCGTTATTCGGCCCCCCCTGGTACGCCGCGTCAAGTCATTGCCATGCAGCTCACGCGCGAAGTCCTTGGACGCCTCGTCGGCGACCTGGCCGAGTCCCCGCAGCACGCCAAGCCTTGCCGACCCTGACCCAAAACCCTATTCTGGGCTTCATCACGGAGGTGTTGTTGTTTGTCAGGCGTGTGGCTTATCCCGAGCGGACTCGCTGATTCGACGCCTCGTTTCCGTCCAGGCATCACGAGTTCAGGGGCCGAGTGAGAATGACTACCCATATCCATCCGGACGGCGATCTCCACCGGTTCGCCGCCGACAATTCGCGTTCCGAAAGTCATCTCATTCAACGGGCCCCTTGGTCCGCGCGATGCAGTTCCCTGGCCGGCTGGACCAGAGTTGCCTTTGTTGGGGGCCTGTTTTTACTCGCCCTGTCGTTCCTCCCGGTGGTATCTTGGGGGGACGATTCAGCCCAGGATTCGGAAGACTCCTCCCGCTACAAACGGCTGAGCATCACCGTCGCGGAACTTGACCGGCGGACGGCCGACCAGTTGATTGCCCGTCACCTCCCGCGTGGAAGTTCTCTTCCCAATCACGTCACCCTGACGATCGCTCCCAAAGTCATCCATTACGACGATTGGCTGGAGAACGTGGCGGGAAGTCCCAGTTCGACTCTGTTTGAGACTCGGCAGTGCATCGCCAGCCCCGACCAACCGATCGAGTTGGCGGTGGGAGGGAATTACCTCCTTCCTCCCGAACATGGTCCCAACTCCCCAGACAACATACCCGAGTTGCGCCCGGCGTTTATCGGGTGGCAAACGAAGATTCTTCCGTACTTTTCTGCGACGCCCCAGGAAATTCCTTCCACGCGATTCGAACTGACCGGGACGATACGAACACTCCGTCCCGTCCAGGACTCGGATCGATCGACCCTGGAATGGGATATCCGCTTTGCCGCCGACGTTCAGGAGGAAGAGTTCTTGGTCGTTTCTCATCGAATCAGTGATGGGGCGATCCTGCTGATTCTGCGGAGCGAATGGCAATCTGGGCCCATTCCTCCCGAACTGTCCAACGGCGAACAGAGAGCATTCCATTTCCCCTTCGGTCTCCCTCGGCCAAAAGCCGAGGACCCAGAATCGGACGAGGACGACG
>JBJHCD010000219.1:0-8117 GCA_050485845.1 Pirellulaceae bacterium
ATCTGGTGCTTTGGCCACGACGGCGGAAAGGGATACGCGGACGGTCTCCCCGTATCCCGCGGCGGGCCGCGCGCCGGACACTACCATCGGTTTCGCTGGTCGATGGAGGTGGTGGCGGCCGAGCTTCGCCGCCGTCTGGGGACCGAGGTGCGGTTCCATGATCCCAGCTGTCCCACCTGGGAAAGCTCGACCAGGGTACGAGAAACGTTGCATCCCTTGATATAGTCCGGAGAGGAGCAGTCGGCTTGAAAAACGTCGCCATCATTCAAGCCCGAATGGGTTCGAGGCGGTTTCCCGGTAAGGTCCTCGCGGACCTGGCCGGTGAACCACTGTTGGCGCGGGTGGTCGAGCGGACACGATTGTCTCGCCGGTTGGATCAGGTCCTCGTGGCTACGTCGCAGTCGTCCAGCGACGATCCGATTGCCAATCTGTGCCGTCGCCGGGGCTGGGGAGTCTTTCGGGGGGACGAGCACGATGTCTTGGGCCGATATGCGTCCGCCGCCCAATTCGCCCGCGCGGACCGGATCGTGCGAATCACTTCGGACTGCCCACTCGTTGACGGTAGGTTGATCGATCAGGCTCTGGACCAGTTCGATGAGACAAAAGAACTGGACTACTTGAGCATGGTGGTAGACCGCGCCGTCCTTCCGGCCGGTTTCGATGTGGAGGTATTGGCAGCCAAGTGTCTGCAACACTTGAACCGGGAAGTACGGCGAACTTGGTGGCGCGAACATGTAACATTGTACATTCGCCAGTACCCCGATCAGTTTAAGACCCAATTGCTGCGACTGGAGGACGAACCGGCCGACTCGAGTGACTGGGAGCTTTCGGTCGACACGCCTGGTGACTTGGAGCGGGTGCGAGCGATCTTCCAGCGACGAGCGAGTTCAAACTTCAGCTGGTCGGAGGCGCTGCAGACGGCTCGAGAGTTGGCATGTCCTCTTGGACCGGCGGTGAACAGAAAAAAACAGCCGCCCACTGGTCGGACCGACGATTTGCAACTGCGAACGACGAACGACTCGTGGCCTCGGGCCGTCGGCCCGGCGGGGACATCGGTCCGATCCGGAAGAGACGCCCGATGTGAATGTCGCAAAACGGTGCGACGACTCATGAGCAAGGTTCTGGAATCCTGCCCCAATGGGTCGCTCTTGGGACTGGGGCCTCGGGTCGGGGATGCCTGGTGGTTACATAACCGTGTGGGGCAGGACTTCCCGATGAGTGAGCTATTAAGGGATTTCGATCGCGAGGCGACTAGCGAAGTTGGCTTGTCCGACGGGGGGCATGGAGCGGGCGGCGAGTGGCCGCCCACACGGCCGACACTGCTAACCGTGAATCGTCTGGGAAGTAGTCCGACGGCCGAACCGTTTCTCGAATGGCTGCGTGGCTGGCCGATCCTTCCGGCCAAGGTGATCCAATTCGAATCGTGCTGGATTCCAAGGCGAAGTGGTCCCGACGGTGCTCGACGGAATCGCTGGATCGTCCGCCGTGACGGATGCCGCGACCTGGTCATGCTGCTGCAGTCGGCCGCCGACATCGTACTAGAACAGTCCGAGCTAGACTGTGTTACCAGTGGCTCGGGTCGATCCTTCCACCTACTTGTTTGGCATTTCATTGACGTGCAAGAGGGGAACCGATACACTGAGCAAAGCTTGGGGTTCAATTCCTGACGAATTCCGGTCGGCTCACCGGTGGTGTTTCACGGTGGAATCGCGAAATCCGTGGAGGAGAGTTAAATCGATGAGAAATCTCCCAGGATCTTCCCTCGCAAGGCGAGAATGGGTCCATTCAAGCTGTCTTGCGACCTCAACTTGGCCATCGCTTTACATGCTTGGATGTGGATTGTTCGCATTATTCCTTTTGGTGCTTGCCGGCTGCGACTCGAACCCACGCCGAGTTCCGGTCAGCGGCTTGGTTACCTATCAAGGAGCCCCGTTGCGGTGGGGCGTCATACAGCTGGATCCCATCGATGGTGGTCCACCTGGGCTTGGGGAAATACAGTCGGACGGTACGTTTCGCGTGACCACCTTTCGCAAGTTCGATGGTGCCATTCCCGGGACCTATCGGGTCTCGTTCGTCGTCTTTCCGTTTGATGGGCACCCTGCCGTTTACGGTCGGAATCAGAAAGGGAGGAAGACCAAGAGCGACTTCTTGCCGGTGAAATACACCGACCCGCAACGTAGCGGCCTGCAGGTAGTCGTCAACGATCGCGATAATCATTTGGAATTGCATCTGACCGAGTAATCCTGAGCCGGTTTGGGGCAATAATCGCCACCGGCTGGACCAAAATGGAGCCTCATCGCATGTCAATACGTCTCCGCCGCGACGCTTTTACGCTTGTCGAGCTGCTGGTGGTCATGGGAATCATCGGCGTGCTGGTCGCGCTCCTGTTGCCCGCAATTCAGTCGGCTCGCGAGTCCGCTCGGCGAATGAGTTGCGGCAGCAACATGAAGCAGATCAGCTTGGCAATTCACAATTATCACGACACGCATCGGGTGTTCCCATGCAATGCGAATGCCTTGGACAATCTACAAGGTCGACCGTCGAATGGATTTAGCTGGATTTCCAAGACGCTCCCCTTTCTGGAGCAGTCGAATCTTCATGATCAGCTCGATTTTCGTCGGCCGTTGAACGACGGCTCCCCTGGTAATCCCGCGACGAATTGGGGTGTGATCCAGACACCCATTTCCGTCTTGCTCTGCCCCTCGGATCCGACGCCGCCGGTACGAAACGATTTGGCTTCGACTTGGGCATTCCCCAGTGCGATGGGCGTTCCGGCGCCGATGAGCCTAGGGGGTCCGGCGGCCGTGACGACCTACATGGGAAGTCAGGGGTTTGATTTCGATTCCGATCCGCCTCAAGGTCCCTTCGAGCGGATTGCATCGCGTTCGGTCGGCTTTCGCGACGTGCGGGATGGCACGGCGAATGTGATCATGCTGATGGAGCGGTCGCCCAGCTGGGCACCATGGTGTGCGTGGGCATCGTCGAACGGAGTTTGGGCAACGACGGCCTACCCGATTAATCTCGCCCGAAAGATCTCTCCCAGTCCAGATTCCACGGAAGTCGGCGGTTTGAAGTACGGTTCGCTGAGTCTTCATCCGGGTGGTATTCACGCGGCGATGGTCGACGGCAGCATCCACTTCATCTCGGAAAACATCGAAAAGACGCTCTATATTCAACTGGGACAAATGGCGGACGGCCTGCCACTCGGCGGGTTTCAACCCTGAATCCTAGCCGTAGTCCAGGTTCTTTGCTGACAAAAAAATGTCGGACAAAAATATTTTTCTGTCCTACATTTTTTTGTCAGCCCAAGCCCCAAGACGAATGCCTTGCGGTTCGTTGTAAGGTCGTCGCTTGATCCTGTCACGAATGGGTGCCTAGTCGAATGCGGGGCCAATGGTTGGTGAGGGCGGACTTTCTGGAAGCGGTTGACCTTGGATGGGGAACCGCGAATGAACGCTGAGAAACACTGATGGGAAAAATCGGCCAGCCCTGTTGCCAGGAGGAACGGAGGAACTACCAACTGGTCGCCGGCGAGTGAAGAGTTGGCTGCGGCCCGCCGTGATCGCGCCGTTCGGTCCGTGCAGGCTCTCTCATTAGTGTCCCTGAGTGTTCATCAGCGGTGCCGTTGCCGAGTTCACTGCCCCGCTGGGCGTGCATGTTGCGCCAAGGGGCGAGCAGAAGGGAGTGAACGAGTCACCTTCCGCGGACAGTCACTTAAATCCTAGCCGCACTCCAGGTTCTTTGCTGACAAAAAAATGTCGGACAAAAATATTTTTCTGTCCTACACTTTTTTGTCAGCCCAAGCCCCAAGACGAATGCCTTGCGGTTCGTTGTAAGGTCGTCGCTTGATCCTGTCACGAATGGGTGACTCGTCGAATGCGGGGCCAATGGTTGGTGAGGGCGGACTTTCTGGAAGCGGTTGACCTTGGATGGGGAACCGCGAATGAACGCTGAGAAACACTGATGGGAAAAATCGGCTACCCTGTTGCCAGGAGGAACGGAGGAACTACCAACTGGTCGCCGGTGAGTGAAGGGTTGGCTGCGGCCCGCCGTGATCGCGACGTTCGGTTCATGCAGGCTCTCATTAGCGTCCCTGAGTGTTCATCAGCGGTGCCGTTGCCGAGTTTACTTCCCCGCTGGGCGTGCATGTTGTGCCAGGGCGAGAGCAGAATGGAGTGAACGAGTCACCTTCCGCGGACAATCACTTGAATCCTAGCCGTACTCCAGGTTCGTTGCTGACAAAAAGATGTCGGACAAAAATATTTTTCTGTCCTACATTTTTTTGTCAGTCCAAGCCCCAAGACGAATGCCTCGCGGTTTCCCCGGGGTTCGTTGTAAGGTCGTCCCTCGATCCTGCCACGAACGGGTGCCTTGTCGAATGCGGGGCCAATGGTTGGTGAGGGCGGACTTTCCGGAAGCGGTTGACCTTGGATGGGGAACCGCGAATGAACGCTGATCGACACTGATGGGAAAAATCGGCTACCCTGTTGCCAGGAGGAACGGAGGAACTACCAACTGGTCGCCGGTGAGTGAGGGGTTGGCAAGACCGGCCGTGATCGCGACGTTCGGTCCATGCAGGCTCTCATTAGCGTCCCTGAGTGTTCATTAGCGGTGCCGTTGCCGAGTTCACGTCCCCGCTGGGCGTGCATGCTTCCGCTTACACCCGGTGACCAATTAATATGTCGAGTCGACACGGCCGGAGAGGTCTCCATTATGCACGGCTATTGAAAGGGTTAGAGCAATTGATTGACCAAGGAGTTAACGCGACCTGGACCGGCATGGTGCCGGTCGACGATACAGCTTTGGCCGTCACCGACACAGGCGGTCCCGGTGTCCCCGTGGTCTATCTCAACGGCCACATGGCCTCTCAGCGGAACTGGCAGCGAGTCATCACCGAACTGGGACCGAGCTGGCGGCACATCACCTACGACATGCGGGCCCGCGGCAGGTCAAAGCTTTCCGCGGACTATTCGTTCGAGACGGCCGTCCGAGATGTCGATGCCGTCCTCGCGGCCAGGGGTGTGGAGCGGGCGCTGGTGGTGGGCTGGTCTTACGGCGCGTTCGTCGCGGCACACTGGGCCAGTCGCCATCCCGACCGGGCCATCGGCGCGGTCCTGATCGAGGGTGCGCAGCCAAACGACTGGATCGACGAAATGGATATCGAGGGGATGCGGCAGATGTGGCGGCGGCTGAGCTGGCTCTTTGTGCTGATGCGCTGGACGGCATGGTGGACAGGCATCGTCCCGCGGATGACCGCCGCACAGATGGCGAACAGCAACATCGAAGTCGGCATGATCGCGCGCGAGCGTGAACTGGGCCCCGTGCTGGACAACATCATGGTCCCGACCCGATATGTGAATGCTTCGGGGGCGGAGCTAGGACGGGAGGATGTTCGAGCCAGCCTCGATCCGGTGGTCCAGCGCAACCCGAACATCAAGATCTACGCGAAAGTCCCCAGCAAGCACGACAACATCCTGCGAAAGGACTTCCGCGCCGTCGCCAAAGCCGTACGCGAGGTCGCCTCCCTTGACCACGGGGGGCACTGAAGACCGGCAGTGTGCCCCTCTCCAATGGAAGTCAAGAAAAATCTCATGCCTCTCTCAAAATGTGGCTACTGACGAAAACACATGATCGTCCACACTCCCGTCGGATTTCGTACCGGCTGGGATGTTCGCCGAAAGGCTGAAGGAATGTCGGTAAAGACCTGAAGTTCCAGGCCAGGGCGATCATTCCCGAGGATTGATGAACATCCAACAAATCGCGGCCATGAAGTAGCTGCCGGCGAAGACGTAGAACGTGATCTCCCAGTTCCGGTCCGTCCAGCCCAAAATGGCTGGAACCACCACGGGAGCGGTCACGGCGCCGAGATTGCCCGCCGTGTTCATGCAAGCCGAGAGGCTGGCCGCATGCGCGCCTCCCACGGTCATGCACGTTCCCCAACTGGGAGGCATCGCCAGATCATTGGCAAAACTGGCCAGTCCCATGGCGACCATCGCCCACAGGGGATCACTGATCTGGACGGAAACCATCAGCATGACGCCCGCGAGGCTACTCCCCAGACCCGCCACCCAGCGGCGAGCCCGAGAGACATCGCCGAACCATCGCTCGAGCCACCCCAGGGCGAACCCACACGAGACGCAGCCGACTCCCCCGAAAAACAGAGGGAACCCCGCCAGGAATGCCCCCGACGTCAGGCTTTGTCCCCGAGCCTGGATCAAGTAGGTCGGCAACCACGTAATGTAGAACACCCAGGAAAACGCCAGGCAGTAGTACTGCAAACAAAGGAGCCACACGGATCGCGAGAGGGCAAATCGCTTCCAGGGGATCTTCTCTTCCACGACCACCGCCGCGCGACTGGCCGGCGCGATCAACGACAATTCGGATTCGTTCAGATCCGCATGGTCGCGCGGGTTATCTCGATACCAGAACCAAAAGATCACGGACCAGATCAGTCCAAACAGAGCGAGGATTTGAAAGGCCCAGCGCCAAGTCGTGAACTGCATCAGGGCCACGACCATCAAGGGCGTAAACGCTCCTCCCCACCGGGCGCTGAGCCATAAGACACCTTGAGCAACCACTCGTTCTCGGTCCGGCATCCAGGTCACAAAGCTCTTGGTAATGGCGGGGAACGCCGCGGCCTGGCCGATACCGACTCCGAACCGAGTTACCAGCAGCCCCAAGGCGTTGGTGGCCCAACCCGATGCGGCCACGCAGACGGACCATCCTCCCACGACGGAGGACAATACGAGGCGAGAACCAAATCTGTCGGCCAACAATCCACCAGGGACCTGAAAGATGGCATACGAGAGCATGAACGCGGCGAAGATTCGCCCCATCTGCTGGTCGTTGATGCCCAGCTGCTCCTGAATATCCGGCGCGGCTTGGGAGAGGCAGACGCGATGCATATAGGTAATGACCGCCATCGCCACGGCCAGCTGGAGCACTTTCCAGCGCACCCGCGTGGCGACCTCCGTGAAGGGTGGAGACTGAGAATCCATCGTTGCCCGCCAGATGGTTAAATTCGAATCCAGGATGAGACGCTGACCAAGCCGTCGCTGACCAAGCCGTCGCTGACCAAGCCGTCGCTGACCAAGCCGTCGCTGACCAAGCTTTCGCTGAACATAATACCGCCGAACTAGCCGCCACTGTACTGGATTTCGGGGCTCGACGCTGCCTTTGGCGATTTATTCTCCTTCCCCCTTTCCCCCTTCGACTTTCTTGACGGCAACGCCTATCTCGCGGGAAGGGTGGCCGTGGAGCGGTCCAGCGGCAAGAAATCGCTCCGGTCGGCAATCTCCACCAGAATCGGCTCGGGCAAGTACCAGGCATCCCGAGTGAAGCGGGACTTCGACAGGAATCGCAACTGGTAGTTGGACAACTGCTCCCGGCTGACGCCCTCCAAAAGGAATGTGTGCAAGGCAACCTTTTGCTCAGGGTCCATCCTCCGCTCGATTCGACGCGGGCTCGGCTGCAGATCGATCCGCCAATCTCCAACTTCGGAATCGCGGTCGGCATGCCGTTCAACCACCACCACGCGGTGACGGTCACCGCTCTCGGCGGACGAAACAACTCGAGCTTGAAACGACAGTCGCGGTACGGCGGATCGCGTGAACCCGGTTCCCTGCTCGGGCACCTGGTTCGCAACGGTCAGCAGGGGAACGGTATCCTCCACGTCGGCGGCATGATCCGGACGACACCAGATGCGAATCTCCGCTCGTGGGGCCTCCGCCGGCCACTGCTCGGCAAACCAATGGACAACCGGCACGGGTTGATCCGCGTCAAACACGCTATCGAAAAAGAAGTATGCGGCGTCCGCCGATTCCGAAGGACTCGTCCCCGCAGGGAAAATGGGCCGAATTTCGCCCCAGACTTCGGCGGGCCGAGAAAAGTAGCGGCTGTCATCCCGTTGGAGGGAGATGGTGAACCGAACCCCATGCTCCTCGCGGACTGGTCGATGCGCAAAGGCGCGAACTCCAGTCCGTTCATGGGTCGCCGTGGAAAACTCCTGTTGGGGAAATCGCGGGCTGCCGACTCGAGCGGACTCGAGACTGCTTCCATCCGGACTGACTGGCAATTCAACTCGCGCACCCCCGCGAAGATCCAGCGAAGCCGAGAGT
>JBJHCD010000220.1:0-8102 GCA_050485845.1 Pirellulaceae bacterium
GTGTTCATCCAGATGCCGCCGCCGGCGACGTAGCTGGACAGCTTCGCCAGCGCCGGCACCAGCAGCTTCTCCGCCATCGTCACGTGCACCAGCCCGCCGGCGGCGTCGACCAGGCGCCCGTCGGCGCCGATCCGCTCGACGCGTGCAGCGACCGTGGCCGCGTGCTCAATCACGTTCCGCAATTCGCGAACGTTACCTAGCCAGTGGCGGCCCATCATTTCAGCCATCGCCTCCTCGGAAATCTCCATCGGCTGACGTTTTTGAGTAAACCCGGAGAGGAAGAAGCGAGCCAGGTCGGGAATGTCGTCCGAACAGTCCCGCAGGGGAGGCATGCGAAGTTCGAAGGCGGCGAGTCGAAAATAGAGATCGTGGCGAAAGCTCCCTTCCTGAACCTTGGACAAGAGATCTTGATGGGTGGCCGAAAGGATACGGAAGTTGCCAACCTCTCGCCGACTGCCGCCGACCGGTACGATCTCACGGTACTCGAGTGCTCGGAGCAACTTGACCTGCAGAGGGAGCGGAATATCCGCCACTTCATCCAGAAACAACGTTCCCCCTTGTGCCTGGGCCAGGAGCCCGACCCGCTCGGAATCCGCCCCAGTGAATGCTCCCCGCGCATGCCCGAACAACTCGCTCTCGGCCAACGAGGGGTTCAAAGCGGCCACGTTGACCACGACAAATGGCCCCTGTTCCCGCTGGGAGTAACGGTGAATGGCCCGTGCCGCCAGTTCCTTTCCCGTTCCGCTCTCACCCAGGATCAGGACGTTGATATCGGTCGCCGCCGCCAGGGCGATCTGCTGAAAGGCCGCTTGCATCGGTGGCGACGTCCCCACCATTCCGCCAATCTGGACAGGCTCGGCCCCTTGCATTCGCGGCTGAGCGGGGCGGAGGGCTCGCTGCAGGACATCCCGAATCCGCTCGACATTGAACGGCTTGACGAGATACTCAAAGGCTCCTTGCCGGACTGCCACAACGGCCGTCTCGAGGTCTCCATAGGCCGTCATCACAATCACGGGAATTTCCGGAGACAACTTCTGGAACTGGGGCATCGCCTCCAATCCATCCATTCCGGGCAATCGGATATCCAGAAACAACACTTCGGGCGACTCCCTCCGAAAAGCCTCCAGACCGGCTTCGGCGGAGGAGAACGTCACGACCTGGTGCCCCAGAGCTTCTCCCGTCCGCTTGAGTCCCCAACAAATGCTCGGTTCGTCATCCACCACCATCAACGTGGCCATCCTCTTGATCCTCATCACCGCGAGGTAATTCGACATGGAAGCAGGTCCTGCCGTCGCGCCGTTCCCAGTTCAACGTCCCATGATGACTCTGGGCGATTTCACGAGCCAGTGACAGCCCAAGGCCGACTCCATCCCGCTTACCGGACACAAGCGGTTCGAACAAGTTCTCTTGCACTTGTTCCGAGGGCCCCGGTCCCGAATCGGTGACTTCAATTCGGACTCTGCCGGTTGGCGAGTCCAGCAGCTTTATCCTTACCCAGCCGCTGGAGACCGTGCGAGTGGAATCAACCGCGGCGTGTTGTCCTTCCGCGGCCGCCTCCAGGGCGTTGGTCAGCAGGTTGAGCAGCAACTGCGCCAGTGCGTCTCCGTTGCCTCGGACAAAGTATGGCTGGGGCGAGCGATGCCACTGCAGTTCGATCCCCAAATGGCGACAGCGAAGCTCGACAAGCGGAACGATCCGGTCCACGACCTCTCCCAAGTCAACGCGGATGGGATCCGTTCCCTCCTGTCTTCCCAAGGAAAGGAACCTCCGCAGATAACCCTCCATTTGCTCCAGTTGTTGGAGTGCAACAACCAGTTCCTCGTCATCCGCGTGGGAACAATGAAATCGGTGGAGGTCCACGGCCATGCGGCAGCCGGTCACTGCATTACGCAACTGATGCGCCATCCCTCCTCCCAACTGATCCAATGTACGCAGTCGCTCGGCACGACGCACCTGCTGTTCATAGCGAGCCAGAGTCGCGGCGACCTGGTTGACCGTCAGGATCAGGTCCCGTAGTTCATCGTCCCGCCGCGGAACCGGCAGCGGTTGAAACGCTCCTGCCGCGATCCGTTCGAGTCCGTCCCGCAACTCGCGGATGGGTCGAGTCACCCGGCGCGAGATGGCCAGGCTGAACACGGCAACCACCACGAGGGCGGAAAACCCCAGGAGGAACGGAGGCAAGACGGCGTCGCGTCGAGCCCGTCTGTATACCGCTTCCGGATAAAAAAAATGCAGGTATCCACGCTGTTCCCGAGCCAAGGGTCGCTCCAGCAAGACAGCCACGTGAAAGTAGGTCGCCCCTCCACGATCCACTCGATCCGATAGCGTGATTTCCTCGGGCAGCATTCGACGTGGACGAGTCAGGACCTCACGAGGAACATCCTCTCCACCACTGGATGCCAGCAAGATCCCCTGTTCATCGGCCACCAGGAATTCGACGCCGGACAAACCTCGCATCTGTGTCAGCACGGAGGCGGTCAGTGGGAACGCGGACTGGGACAAAGTCTGGGCAATGTCTCCCAGTTGGGTTTCAATCTCGTGACGAACTCGGCGAGCTGCCAACCAAGCATTGGCCGCGCTGATCAACAAAAGGGTGACAAGTACCAGCAGCAACATCGGCAACATTATCTGATATCGGAGAGGCCATCGCATGCCGCTAATTCCAAAACTCGTCACCAACCCGAGATACTTCACTTCGAACCAGCCCGGCTTCCACCGAGATCAATTCCACCGAGTTTCCTTCCATCGCGGCCGATCTCCAAACAGTCTACCGTTCCTCGTCCCTCATCGCAGGGGGTGCACGGCAACATCCCTTCCAAGATGGCTCGTCATCGCCGAACCGCGGGACCTTGGGTGCCATTGATCGAATGGATGGACCGCACGCCGGACCAAGCCGATTTTATCCAAGGACTTATCGGCTCGCAGGCGAGCCGACTGTTCGCCGTTCACCTGTCGATCCAGCCGACAGGCGTGTCGCGCCGAGTGACATGTCGGCTCCTCCTTGCGGTGCCTGCCGTCATTCCGCTCGAACCAGACGCGACCCTCGAAAGGAACAGAATACGGCTCGACCACACATTTTCCTTCCGCCACTTCACAGATTCCGAGGTCTGGCATCCGACTTGCTGTCACCTTGATCCATGGCACGTTGCTCCCCGCAGCGCCTCGCAAGATCCGGCGCAACCCCCAGGGTAACTCGCATTACCCCGGCGGGCTCGCCTGCGAGCCGACCTGTTCATTCCCACGATTCGCACCATTCCGCATTCCCCTGGGATCACCCTTTGGGGATGATTGATCATAAGGATAGACTGAGTGACGGAAAACAAACGCATTGGCCGGCGGAAGCATCCCCTGGGGTTCACGCTGGTCGAACTTCTCGTGGTGATCGCCGTGATCGGGACGTTGATCGCCTTGCTCCTTCCGGCCGTTCAAGCAGCCCGCGAAGCGGCTCGGCGGATGCAGTGCAAGAACAATCTCAAGCAGATTGGGCTGGCCATGCATCAATTCGAGTCCTCGCGCCGACACTTCCCTCCTTCAGCGTCGATTCGGATGATCGGCGCGATCAACACGAACGCCTCCTGGTCGATTCACGGGAGGATTCTGCCGTTCCTGGAGCAGGGGACCTTGTATGACCAAGTCGATTTGGACGTCGCCTGGGACAACCAGTCTGTCTTGAGCGGCATGAAGGTGCCGGTTTATTCTTGCCCCAGCGACCCTGGTTCCGATATCACTAGGGATGTCAGCCCCAAGTTGGCGAGTCCCCTCTATCCGACCACTTATGGATTTAATTTCGGTACCTGGTTGGTTTATGATCCGAGGACAAGCCAGATTGGCGATGGTTCGTTCGGCCCCAATGCACGGATCGGTTTTCGCGACTTCCTGGATGGGACCAGCCATACGTTGATGGCCTCCGAAGTCCGGGCTCGTCAGTACTACGGTCGCAACGAACCGCCACTCGGAGGAGCGTCGGCTCCGGCTCCCGGCCAGGGAGCCGTTTTGGCGAAGATTCCGACCAGCTTTACCTGGTGCCGGCCCAATGGTCACACGGAGTGGCCGGATGGTCGAGTGCACCATCAGGGATTCACCACGGCCGCCGGTCCCAACACGCGACTGCCGCTGGCACACGCGTCAGATCAGTGTCCGGCCGGCGTCGACATCGACTATACGTCTCAGCAGGAAGCGACCAGCGAGACGGCGCCGACTCTGGCGGTCATCGTGTCGCGCAGTTACCACTCGGGCATTGTGCATGCCGCCTTCATGGATGGCTCGGTCCGTTCCGTTTCGGAAAACATCGACCTCCTCACGTGGCGAGCCTTGGGAACTCGTGCCGGCGGAGAAGTGGTCCAGCTGAACGACTAGCCCTCACGGGCAAAGAACTTCCGCACCAGATGCCTCGGCGGCGGAGGAGTCAGCAGAGTTACCGTGACGACCGAGACCAAGGAGGCGATCAGTCCGATCAGGAACGGATGTAAATCAAAGGGCTGATAAGCCTCCATCGAGCCGGTATAGTAAAAGCCGATGGAATAGAGCACGACATGGGCAAAGAAACCTCCCAGCATCCCGGCAATCGCCCCTTGTTTATTGCAACGGGGCCAGTAGAGCATCAGCAGCACGGGAGCCAGGAAACTAGTCGATAAACCGGTCCCGGTGAAGACGATGATGTCCTGGAGAAAATTGGGGGGATTCACGGCGGCCAGCATCGCCCCGGCGCCGACCGCCATGGTCACGGCGTAGGTCAGACGCTTCATCGTCTTTTCAGACGCGGTCGGGTCCACGTTGCGCTGAAACACGTCGCGAACGACCGCCGAGCTGATCATCAGCAGGTAGCTATCCATGGTGGACATGACGGCCGCGAATGGCGCCGCCACCAACAGCCCCGCCAACCACGGCATGTTGACGGCCGCGGTGATGTACTTCGCCATTTCCGGCATGATCCGGTCCGGCTCGGACTCCCATCCGGGCAGCAGCACCCGAGCACAGCAGAATACGATGACCAGGGGAAGATAGATCAGCGAATAGTAAATCGAAACCGTGAAGATGGCTCGGCGGAGCGTGCTGGCATTTTGAAACGCCATCAGCCGAACCATGTTGCTGGGCTGTCCCGCGCCGGAGAACGTCCACATGAAGAAAAATGAGACCGCCAGCCCCAATGGCAGGAAGCCGGCATTCGAGGAGGCATGCGGTCCGGGGCCGGTCACATAGACACCGGGCTGGCCGGCGCCTCGGGCATACTCCCGCGAGGAGACCGGTTCCACGCGAACATCCAGTGGCAGAGAGGTCGGCCGAGCGTCGTCGATGTGCGGCCCGTAGGTCAGCTCGATGGCCGAAATCAACGTGGGATCTTCCCCCGCCCGCTCAATCGGTCGCTTGGCTTGCGTTTCCCCGGGGGTGAAAACCGCATGGCGAGACGTCCGAAATACTTGCCGCGATTGTTCGGACGTTCCATCGACAACCAGCCAAGTGTTGGCCGGAATGGCCACGGCGGTCTCGGCGGGCGTAGGCGTGCTCAGCCGCAATTCAGCGAAACGGGGCGGAGTCATCTCGGACATTTTTTCCGTGACGCTTCCCAAACCTCCGACGGACCACAGCGCAAGGGGAAACAGAATGATCACTCCCGCGACCATGACGAAGCCCTGCATGACGTCGGTCCACACCACCGCTCGAAATCCGCCATAGCTGGTATATACCACCACGGTGGCGGTAAAGACGAACAGGCAGATCAAGTAACCCGGACGATCCGCCGCGCCGGAGAGGAGCGGAATCTTGACCAGGATCGGCGCCACCAAGTCCTTTGCCGCCGCGAACAGAGGGACGTCCTCCAGGAGTGTATTCAGAATCACACTCCCCCCCTTGAACTGAGCAATCAAGTTGAACGACATGAAAAAGACAATGAGCACGGTCGCCAAGAGGCCGAGCGTCGGACTTTCGAACCGGTCTCGCATCACATCCGGAATCGTGATGGCGCCGGTTTTTCTGGCCAGTTGATTGATCCGTTTGGCCAGCAGGCCCATCGAAACGATGGGGACGATCATGTAGCTGCCGATCCAGAGAGAAACAATCCAGCCATGCGTATAGACCAAGGAGGGAAAGCCGATGAAGCTTCCTCCCGAGGAACTGGTGGCGGCGAAGGTCAAGGCAAACGCCCACATGCCCAACGAACGACTCCCCAGAAAATACTCGCTGAGGAATGACTTGGATTGGCGGAGCACGTTGGAGAGCCAAGCCAACACCATCACGACTGCCATGTAGATCGCAAAGGCGATGATCGCGGAATTCGCGCCGGCGTCGGCCAATAGCGGGGCGGGTAAGAATTCCATTAGTCCCGCGGCCCTCCCTTCGATGGAGGCTCTTGATCGTAATCAGAATCGTCGGGGAACTCCGGACTCGCTTGAGGATGCCTCTGCTTCTTCAAAACTTGCCGTACCAGATCGTCACCCTCATGAGCTTCCCCGAGGTCGTCGTCCTTCATGTAGAAGAAGCAGAACCAAAGCGCGGCGATGTCGACACCGATCCAAGGGAGAAAAATTCCCCAAAACACCCAGGCGGGCATTCCCAGAATCACCGCGATCTTCCCGTTGGCTGATTCCCCTTCGCCATATCCCAGCCAGTAACAGGCCCCCACTGACCAGATAAAGAAACCTAGGAACAGAAGGACGATCACCCCCAATTCCCTAGTTGATTGTAGATACACCGGATCGTATTCGAACCGGTCCGCCGATTCGGCGTCGGCTGCCGAACCGGAGTTCCAAGAGGGAGGTTGGGAGTTCATATCGCTCGGCGGGATGGAGAATGGCACATGACAATACTTTCCGCTGACCGCGGAGGTGGCGGGATCCGATCGCAAACTCTCAATCGAACTCGAACTCGAACACCAACGTCGTCCTTGCGGTTCGGACCGTGACCAGCGAAGGGTTCCACTGGTTCGGATTGTAGGCGACGGGCCCTTGAGTCTCCAAGATGGGAAATCCAAGTTCTGGCCGCCAAATCTTCTGGCCGCCAAATCAGTCGCATGCGTTCTCCACCGCGCGCGGCGATTATCGGTGTCTTGCTCGTTGTTGTACTCGATATTTTGCTCGTGCTGGCTATCACCATTGCCGAATCGATGAAACCGATTCCAGAGACGCCGCGGATGCGGGAGTCTGGCCAGCAAACTCGCCGCATCCACCGGTCCCTTCGGATTCACCGGTCCCTTCGGATTCACCGGGCTCTTCGGATTTACCGGGCTCTTCGGATTTACCGGGCCCTTCGGATTCATCGGTCTCTTCGGATTCACCGTACCCAAAGGCCCATTCGAGCCCATGGTCGGGGGAAGGCTCAGCAGATATGGGCTCCTTCCGCCTCCACATAGACGGCATACAGCGACTGACTTCCGGTCATGAACAATCGATTTCGCCTTGGACCACCGAAGCAGAGATTGCTGCAGATTTCGGGCAGGAGGATTTGACCGATCCGGTCTCCATCCGGAGCGAAAATGTGCACGCCGTCGTAGCCCTCGCCGACCCAACCGGCACTCGACCAGATATTCCCATCCTTGTCCGCTCGAATTCCATCGGCCAAACCTGCTTTCCCATCCAACTCCATCGACACGAATTCCCGTCCGTTGGCCAGTTTGACGTCGTCGACCACGTCCCAAACCTTAATGTTTCGAGGGGCCTCGTCGTAGTGGGAGGCACCGGTATCCGAGATGTACAGTTTCTTGTAATCGGGTGAAAAGCAGAGCCCATTCGGCTTGTAGATGTCATCGGTGACTTTGGTCATCTTGCCCGTCTTGTCGTCGATCCGATAGACGGCTTCCTTCAAGTGCAATTCACCTCGGAAACCTTCGTAGTTCAGCAAACTCCCATAGCCGGGATCGGTGAACCAGATTCCTCCATCCGGATGAACCACCGGATCGTTGGGGGCATTCAGGGGCTGGTCATCGAAGCGATCCGCCAGAACGGTCACCGTTCCATCATGCTCGTACCGCACGACTCGGCGGTTCCCATGCTCGCACGAGATCTGTCGTCCCTGGTAGTCGAAGGTATTGCCGTTGCTGTATCCGGAGATTTTGCGGAAGGTGCTGACATGACCATCTTCATTCAGCCAACGACGCTGAATGGTGTTCG
>JBJHCD010000221.1:0-8078 GCA_050485845.1 Pirellulaceae bacterium
TTCGCGGGCAACGTGCTTCCCGTTTCCACCAAGTCCACGATGGCGTCCGCTACCCCCAGGGCAATCATGATTTCGACCTAACCGGAAAGGGGGACCAGATGAGCTTCCGCGCCGTGCTGGGCCAGATACTCCCGAGTGACTCGAGTAAAGCTGGTGGCGACCCGCTGGCCATGTAAATCGGCCGGAGATTGGTACGTTGCCTCCTCGGGAACACAGACCGCCAGGCGGCACTTCCCCACCCCGAGTGCCAGCCGAGTGGTCACGTCGACGCCCGCCTCGCTGACGAGGTCGCCGCCAGTTATCCCCAGATCAATCGCCCCCTCGGCACAGAGAACCGGAATGTCCTCCGTCCGGAGGAAGGTGATGTCCACCGGCATCTCGCCCACTCGAGCGAACAAGCTGCGGTCCTGCCGACGAAAATGAAGCCCGGCTTGCTTGAGCAGTTCAGCCGCCAGTTCGGAGAGTCGCCCCTTGCTAGGGACCCCGATACGAAGTTGGGTCATGTTGGTCTCGATTCCTTTTCATCCAATCCGGAGACACCAAACCGCCGCGCCAAGATACTTTCCACTTCGGAAAGCCGGACTTCGCGATGAGCCAGCAGGACGAAGAGGTGATAAACCAGGTCCGCCGCCTCCTCGGCCAAATGCTGGTGGCCTTCCTCCCCCGGTTCATCCGCCGCCTCGACCACCTCGGCAGCCTCTTCCAGAATCTTCGCCCCGATCTTGGAAACTCCACCCGTAAATAGTGTGGAGGTATAAGAGCGTGGTGGCGGGTTCTGACGCCGGTCTTCAATCACTCCCATAAGAAGATGGAGTACCTCGGAAGACGGGTTTTCTGTCATTGTTCGTCGCTTCTTCTTCGGACCGAGTCGTCTGGGGGAGGGGCTGCGGAGAGTCGCTTCGAATCCCTTCCTCTCACCCCTCTTGCCTTCGGGGCGTGGGCCCGCTTTCCGGCGGATTTGCTCTCGAACAAGGGGGAACGTTGGAAGGCGTCTCAAGGGACCTGATAATATCTGCCGAAATCGCGCGGCGTTTTCCAAGAGACGACATCGTAAACCGAGAGACGCGAGCTGACAATTGGCCCCGCAGGCTGGGGTGACAAGTGCTTTTGGCGTAGCCCGAGGTGTTCACTCCCCCCTCTCTATCCCCGGTGGAGGGGGTCGCAAACAAGCCAAGGGGGAGTCATCTGGAGTCGGCGTAGCCCGAAGGTTGTCTTCGGATCTTTGTCTGGCCCGTGGCAGGGGTCGCAATCGAGTACGAGCACCGCGATGCTGAGTAGGAGTACGAGGCAAACCGGACACCGAAGCAATGCCGAACAAGCGGATCCACGGGAGCGGCGGACGACGCGTGGTCTAAAGTGGAAAGTCTCGGAGCCGCCGCCCCGCGATCCTTCCCAACGTCGCAACTAATTAAGCGTAACGGTTCGACGTTTGTAGCTTACTTGCAGATCGTGCCCATCCAGCAACATGGTACCCAACAACGGGTGCGCTCCTTCTGGACCGTTCGGCGTGCCTCCGATTTGCACCTCCAGTAACGCCCGAAGATCATCATCGACAGCACCATTCATCGAATCATCACTCCTAGGTGGAGTGCGGCGGCATGCCCGATTCGAAGCGTATGCGTCAAACGATCGGGATGTGCATCGATTGCCTTGTTCACGGCGTCGTCGAACGTTGTGCCGAGAAAGTACTCCCCCGAATCCGGTTCGATACAGACAAAGGCTCCCAGATGGCTCTTCTCCAGTGGCTGCCGGTATTTTTCTTCGTACAACCGTTTGGCCCGGTCGGCAACTTGTCGCGATTCGCCTGTCAACATCCGGATACTCCCTGTAAAGGATTGCTTGTCCGAATATTTTAACGTATCGTACGTTCCGAGTCACGCTGAGGTTCGCTCTCTGTTTGATTCTGACGCGCTAAACGCTGCTGAATGGTACGACAGTAGGCAGTCGGATCTTGGGATCGACTTTTTGGCACGCGTTCGCAAGGCAATAGGAGTAATACTCAAAGTCTTCCGTGATGATGACGATTGACGGCATTACGGGACGGCGATCCATCCGCTGCACCTGACTCGGCGGGCACATAGGCTTTTCGTGACGCATTGCTCCCCGCGCCCGACGGGCGGGTGAGCTCGATTGTTCGTCCAACTAGAATTTTCAACTGGCCAGGCCTGCCCTGGGAAGTGGCGTCGGCGAGCCATTTCCCCAGCGTCGCAACTGCTCCGAAAACCTCCGTTTTCATCATTTAGGGTGCCGGGCACCGGCATGATAGGCTTCAAAATGGGACAGCGCCGGCCCTCGTGATTCTACAGAATACGAACTTCGTTCTACAGAAAACACTTGCCCCGGGAATTTGGGGCCGGTAGGATGACCACCGGTGGCCTAGTGGGGCGAGATCCCATCCCGGGCCGCTCCCCGCCCCCAATCGGATCTACCTGCCTGGAGCTCGTTCCATTGAGTCACGTCTTGGACCCCCTTTATCCGAATGATTGTCCGAGTGACAGTTCACGCTCGGACGCCCCCCCGTCCAACGGAGGTGTTCCCCCTGGCAACTCGCCCGGAAGGAGCAACGGCCAAGCAAAACGCTCCACGAGCCAACCTGCGGTCACAAAAAACAATCCAGCCGAGACGGCTCGAAACGGCTCCCGCGACCATGGGCAACGACGGCAGGCGATTGTCCAATCCGTCCTGGCGGAGGTCTTTCAAGGAAAACTTCGCCCCGGCCAGCACCTGGTCACTCAGCGACTGGCCGAACAGTTTGGCGTGAGCCACACGCCGGTCCGTGAAGCGATGATCACCTTGGCCGGAATCGGAATCGTCGATTTGGTCCCCAACCGGGGCGCCGTGGTTCGATCGGTTTCGGAAAAAGACGTGCAAGAGATCTGTCAAGTTCGCAAGGTGCTGGAATGCGAAGCGGTGCGCCTGAGTTGCGGTCAAATCCCCCTCGCTGCCCTGCATGAGATTTCCGACGCGCTCAAGCAGCTGGACGAGATGTCTCAACGGCCCGCTCCGGGATTCATTCAAGAGGCTCGTCGAGTGGACAGTTATCTCCACGACCTGATTGCGGAGTCGAGTGGCAATCGTTTTTTGACTCAGGAACTGAATCGTCTCAAACTGCTGTTCCGTGCCTTTCGTGACGTGGCTTGGGAACATGACGAAGCGCGAGATGATTACCACCGGCTCACGGAAGAAGGCCATGAACATGCGGCCATCGTGCAGGCTCTGCTGGCCCAAGACGCCCGCGCGGCCGCTCGAGCGATGTCACGCCATATTCGGTCCGGTTTGAAGTATTGGAGCCGAGCGCTGCCGATGACTCGGTATGCGTGAGGTTCAGTGTTCAGTGTTCAGTTTTCAGTTTTCAGTTTTCAGTGTTTGGGTTTTGAGGTTCCGTGATGCGGATCCATCCATACTCGCAAGTTGATTTTGCAGGAAGAGCTGGCATGCGAAGTGTCCATCCCGTCATCGATGTTCCCGACCCGCGGTACTCGCAGTACTACTCGGGTGCCCGTCGCCTTGGTTCCGCGTTCCCGCGCTTACACTCGTGTTTTCACGGGGTAAGGATTTGCGGGCTGGTTCTCCTGCTGGGCGGGTTATTTCCGCTCCTGGATCGCTCGGTGGTTCGAGCGGATGAGCCGGTCAGCTTCAGTCAGAAGATCCTGCCGATTCTGGTGGAGAACTGCTTTGCCTGCCATGGTCCCGACGCCGAAGAACGGCAGGCGGGACTGCGGTTCGACATTCAAGAGGAGGCCCTCGACAGCGGAACCATTATTCCAGGCAGTCCTGATGATAGCGAGTTCATGCGGCGAGTGCTGTCGAGTGATCCGGACGAGATGATGCCACCTCCCCAGGCTCACAAGGAGCTTTCCGAGGAGCAGAAAGAACTGCTTCGACGCTGGATTCTGGAAGGGGCCGAATACGAGGTCCATTGGGCTTTTGTCCCTCCCACTCGTCCCACTCCTCCACCGGTGGAAGATGAGTCCTGGGTGCGGAATCCCATCGACCGATTCATCCTATCGCGACTCGAGGCCGCCGGACTCCAGCCCGCTCCCGAAGCCGACCGGCGCACGCTCGCTCGGCGCCTCAGCCTCGACCTGACCGGCCTTCCACCTCGCCCCGAGGACGTGGAGGCGTTCGTTGCCGATTCCGATCCGAACTACTACGAGAAATATGTTGACAAGTTACTGAAGTCCCAGCAGTGGGGTGAACATCGAGGGCGCTATTGGCTGGACCTGGCTCGCTACGGCGATACTCATGGGATCCATTTCGACAATTTTCGCGAAATGTGGGCCTATCGCGATTGGGTGATTGAAGCCTTCAATCGCAATCTTCCCTTCGATCAATTCACCATCGAGCAGCTTGCGGGCGACATGCTGCCGGAACCCAGTTTGGATCAAAAAATCGCCACCGGCTTCAATCGTTGCAACATTACCACCAACGAAGGGGGAGTGATCGCGGAAGAGTACCTCGTTCTCTATACCCGCGACCGGACGGAAACCACCGCCCAGGTTTGGCTCGGCTTGACGGCTGGATGCGCCGTTTGCCACGACCACAAGTACGACCCGCTCAGCCAACGCGAATTCTACGAAATGGGGGCCTTCTTTAATAACACCACTCAAGGTGCCATGGACGGCAATATCAAGGATACTCCTCCCACGGTCGTCGTCCCTCAGAAGGATGACCGCGAACGCTGGGAGGTTGTCTCCAGCGAACTGGCAGCCACTCGTCAGTCCATCGAACAGCGAAAAGAAGATGGAAAAGGAGATTTTCAGCAGTGGCTGGAGCAGGCCGATCCATCCGAAAGCCTGCCGCTCTCCCTGGATGAGGGACTGAAGTTCCATCTGCCGCTTGACGAGCAGGAGGGGGAGAAGGTTCGAGCTGAATTGAGGCTCGACGCCGACAGCACCGCTTCCGAGTCAAGCAAAAATGGCGTTGGAGACTCGACAGTCGATGCCGAGCAAGCGACTGAAGAAGAAGCGACTGAAGAAGAAGCGACCGGAGAAGAAGTTTCGGAGCTTGCTTCGCTCGAAATCGAGCTGGAGGCTCCCGTGGAGCGGGCCGAGGGGCATGTCGCGTCGAAGGCCTGGAAGCATGCGGCCGAGGCGTCACTGACGATCCCGGAGGCGGGTGACTTTGAACGTGATCAGACTTTCTCCGTCGCGGCCTGGGTCCGGTTGCCCGCCAGCGACGCCACCGGATCCATTTTGGCGCGGATGGCTGACCAGCAGGGATACCGGGGCTGGGATCTGTGGCTGGAGGGGGGCCGTTTCGGCACGCACCTGATCAATGTGTGGCAGGATGACGCTCTGAAAGTCGTTACTCGAGATCCCCTGCCCGGCGACCAGTGGAATCATGTCCTCATGACCTACGACGGTTCGAGCAAGGCGGCTGGAGTCAAGCTGTACGTCAATGGTCAACTTCAGAACAACAACGTCGCCGCCGATACGCTGAACAGCTCCATTCGCACCGACGTCCCACTGAAGATTGGTCAGCGAGATTCGGGGTCCAAGGTGGTCGATTTGCTGATCCAAGATGTCCGTTTTTACGATCGCATTCTGGAAGACGCGGACGCCAAACTGCTGGCTCGGGGAACCCGAGCGGCTTGGCTGGCCAGCAAGCCGGCGGACGAGCGAAGCGAAGCCGAGCAGACGGAATTGTACGATTGGTGGCTCCCGGCCAAGGACGATCATTATCGCCAACTGATGGAGCAGCGGACGGCCTTGGAACAGGAACAGGAGGCCATTCGCAACCGGGGGACCGTGGCACATGTCATGAATGAGGCGGAGACGGAGCCGACAGCCTTTGTGTTGTTCCGAGGCGAATACGATCAGCGTCGGGACCAGGTACAGGCCGGTACGCCCGCCGTGCTCCCCGAGATGCCCGAGGATCTACCTCGAAACCGACTCGGCTTTGCCCAGTGGTTGCTGCTCCCGGAGAATCCACTCACGGCCCGCGTGACCGTGAATCGCTTTTGGCAGGAGTTGTTCGGAACGGGGATTGTCCGCAGTTCGGGCGACTTCGGACTGACGGGCGAGCTTCCCTCCCATCCAGAACTGCTGGATTGGCTCGCGGTGAACTTCCGCGAGGAGGGTTGGGACGTCAAACGTCTGTTCCGCCTCTTGGTGACTTCCTCCACCTATCGCCAGGCGGCGGAGACGACGCCGGAGAAGTTGGAAAAGGATCTTGAGAACCGGCTCCTCTCGCGCGGTCCTCGATTCCGCTTGGATGCCGAGATGATTCGGGATTATGCCTTGGCCGCAAGTGGCCTGCTTTCCAAGCGAATTGGTGGTCCCAGCGTAAAGCCGTATCAGCCCGAAGGGGTCTGGGAAGCGGTCGCCATGATCGGCAGCAATACTCGAAATTACCAGCGTGACGATGGTGAAAACCTCTACCGCCGAAGTATGTACACGTTTTGGAAACGAAGTGCCCCTCCCGCCTCGATGGATATCTTTGATGCCCCGAGCCGAGAGTTCTGCACGGTACAGCGCGAACGGACGAATACTCCGCTTCAGGCCCTGGCCACCTTGAATGATCCGCAGTTGATTGAATCGGCACGCAATCTCGCCGAGCGGACGCTGCGAGAATCCGGGGAGGACTGGGAGAGCCGCATTGAGTTTCTCGCCACGCGCGTCCTGGCAAGGCCCTTGACGGATGAAGAGAGCACGCTGGCCGAATCCTCGCTGCGTGACCTCCTGGGCTACTACGCGGACCATCCCGAGGATGCCGGGCAACTGCTCTCGGTCGGAGAGTCACCGGTTGATTCCAACCTGGCCGCGGAAGAAGTTGCCGCCTGGACCATGTTGACCAACCAGTTCCTCAACTTGGACGAGGCCCTTAACAAGTAATAGCGAATAGCTGATTAGCTGAATAGCCGAACATTTCACAGACGGAGGCCCCCACGATGTTGCAAAACTTCTTTCAAGATACCGCGCTTCAGGAAACTCGACGTCACTTCTTTGCTCGCGGAGCCCATGCGATCGGCTGGGCATCCCTGGCCTCGCTGCTGGGCAAGGATTCGATCAGTCACGCGAATCAAGCGGAGGGAGGAGGTCTGCCTGGTCGCTCGCACTTCCCAGGAAAGGCGAAGCATGTCATTTATCTGCACATGGTCGGAGGACCATCGCAGATGGACTTGTACGACTACAAACCTCAGATGAAGGAATGGTTCGACAAAGACCTGCCGGACTCGATTCGGATGGGCCAGCGGCTCACGACCATGACATCCGGTCAAGCTCGGTTCCCGATCGCTCCCTCGAAATACAAATTCGCTCAACATGGCGAAAGCGGCATGTGGGTCTCGGAATTGCTGCCCCATACGGCACGCATGGTGGACGACATGTGCTTCATTCGCAGCATGCATACCGAGGCGATCAATCACGAGCCGGCGATCACCTTCATGCAGACTGGGAATCAGATCACCGGGCGTCCCTGTCTCGGGTCTTGGGCCTCCTATGGCCTCGGATCGCTGAACGAGGATCTACCGACCTTCGTGGTCCTGGTGGCCAACCCCTCCAATACCGAACAGGTCCAGGCCATCTCCGCTCGACTCTGGTCTTCCGGCTACTTGTCGGGTGAACATGCGGGAACCGCCTTCCGCAGTAGCGGTGATCCCATCCTGTATATCAATAATCCTCCTGGAGTTCCCAGCTCGGTTCGACGCAAGACGCTCGACAACCTCCGCGCTCTGAACGAACTGAAGCACCAGCAGATCGGAGATCCCGAGACGTTGACCCGCATCCAGCAATATGAACTCGCGTTCCGAATGCAGGCGAGTGTTCCCGAACTGACGGACTTGGCCAGCGAACCCGACAACACGTACCAGCTTTATGGCGAGGATGCACGCAAGCCGGGGACCTTCGCCAACACCGTTCTGCAAGCTCGCCGCATGGTGGAGCGGGGCGTGCGGTTCGTGCAGATCTATCACAATAACTGGGACACGCACGCCAATGTGGCGGGACGGCTTCCCGATCAGTGCCGGGATGTCGATCAAGCCTGCTTCGGGTTGCTGCACGATCTCCGCCAGCGGGGCATGCTCGATGAAACGCTCGTGATCTGGGGCGGAGAGTTCGGCCGCACCGTCTACTGCC
>JBJHCD010000222.1:0-5399 GCA_050485845.1 Pirellulaceae bacterium
GTCCGGCACGGGCACGTGACTTTCCCCGGGGGGTCGCGGGTTGCGAGAAAGCTCGGAATGCGGGATATTCCCTGACGAAGTGGTCTTGTCGAACGCTGACCACCTTGGTGCCCCGTTTTTTGCTGGGCCGCAAGGGGGGGTTCAGCGGGCACTCGCTGGACAACTGCCCCCTGCTCTTCAGTTGGGGGGGAGCCCACTTCCGCTCACGGTAAGTAAAACCACCCCTCCCCGCAACCAGCGTGCAACTCGCGGTACAAACTCCATGAAAATACGAGTAGGTCACAGTCCCGATTCGGACGATGCGTTCATGTTCTTTGCCCTCGCAAAGGACCGATTGGATACCGGACCCTACCAATTCGAACACGAGTTGGTCGATATCGAGACGTTGAACCAACGGGCCTTTCAGGCCGAGTTGGAACTGACGGCGCTGAGCCTCCATGCTTATGCCTACCTGGCAGACAAGTACGTCCTCTGCAACAGCGGCGCCAGCATGGGAGACCGCTATGGGCCGATGGTCGTCGCCACGCGAAATTTGAGCCTCGACGAAGCGAAGAAAGAGCGGATTGCCATCCCGGGGAAGTTGACGACCGCCTACCTAGCTCTCCAGCTCTGCCTGGGACGCGAGGTGGAGACCGTGGAAGTCCCCTTCGATCAAATTCTGGAAGCAGTCGTTGCGGGTTCGTGGGAAGGAACCCCCATCGGCGCCGGATTGATCATCCACGAGGGACAACTGACCTACGGCACGCAGAACCTGCAACTGGTCGTCGATCTCGGGGATTGGTGGTTCCAAGAGACCGGGCTTCCCCTCCCACTCGGTGCCAACGGTGTCCGCCGCGACCTCGGACCCGACGTGATGCGCGACGTCGACCGACTGCTGCATGCCAGCATCGCCCACGGACTCGAGCATCGCGCCGAGGCGCTCGACTACGCCCTCCAGTTCGGACGAGGACTTGACCGAGCCGACGCGGACAAATTCGTCGGAATGTACGTCAACGATTGGACGCTGAATTTCGGCGAGCGTGGTCGAGAAGCGGTCGCCACGCTGCTCCGCCGCGGTCACGAAGCGGGAATCATTCCCCAGTTGGTGGAGCCGGAGTTCGTCCAGTAAACGGGTCCGACACCTAGATCCGGCCGGTAGGCTTGGCGAATACGTCTGGCAGATAGGTCCAGCAACCTGACCGCCCCGAGTTGCTCCCAGGTGGACGCGAATTCACTCGAGTGCCCCCGAACTAACCGTCGGCTCGCAGGCAAGCCCGCGAGCCGACGCGGATTCACTCGAAATGACGCTCCCCGAAGCAGCCCGGAACCACTCACCTCTGGCCAGCCTCCCTTAGGGGACGCCGGCGGGATCGAAGTACTGAGGCTCCTGCCCCGGCTTCCATTTGATGTTGCAGCCCAAGCTGGGGCGGTGAGGCTCGGGAACCGGCTCTCCCGCCAGCACGGCATCCACCGCTCGGCGAAGGTCTTCCCCGGTCACCGGTATATCGGATCCGGGCCGACTCCCATCAAATTGACCTCGATAGACCAAGGACTGCTCCTTGTCGAAGACAAAGAAGTCGGGAGTGCAAGCCGCGTGATACGCCTTGGCGACCGACTGATCTTCATCAAACAGGTAGGGGAATGAATAGCCCCGCTCCTCCACCTCATGCACCATCCGTTCGGGAGAATCCTCCGGATGAGAACTGGTGTCGTTCGAGTTGATCGCGACAATCGCCACGCCCCGAGTCTGATAATCGGCCGCGAACTTCGCCAACCCCTCGGCCACGTGGATCACGAACGGGCAGTGATTGCACATGAAAATCACCACCAGAGCCGGCGCATCTGCAAAGTCGGCCAGCGTGACCGTGCTTCCATCCACATTAACCAACGAGAAATCGGGAGCCTTCGTTCCCAGGGGAAGCATTGTACTAGCTGTCTTTACCATAAACTCGACCCGCCTATCTTTCCGTGTTTTCCATTTCCAGTCCCAACAACGATTTTCCCCACATCATATCCCCACACCCCGGTTCACTCCAGCCCCCTGAAAATCGCCGAGCAACACCCGCCACGCTTCCGCAATGCAACAACTCCAAGCCCTCCCTGATGCGGAAACGGTCCTGTCTCCACCCGTGACGACTTGCACCGGGAAGTATTTGCCAAGGAAGTAGTCGCCAAGGAAGTAGTCGCCAAGGAAGTAGTCGCCAAGGAAAGTAGTCGCGAGGTCCACCGACCCCGGGCCAGGGATCAGTCGAAGCGAAATAACCGCTCGGCATTAGCCGTCGTCAGTTGAGAAAGCTCTTCCAGCGACACTCCTCGCACGTCCGCCAGGCACCGCGCGGTATGGACCAGCCATGCCGGTTCATTCGGCCGCTTGCCTCGATGTGGGGCCGGAGATAAATAGGGAGCGTCGGTTTCCAGCAACAGACGATCCGAGGGCACTTCGGCGGCGATCTCCCGCAACGCCTCGCTCTTCTTGAACGTCAACATCCCCGCGAAACTCACATAAAGGCCTAGCTCCAGACATTCCCTGGCGGCGTCGGCACTGGCGGTGAACGAGTGCATCACGCCAAGCAATGGACCTCGGCGCCGCGCTTCCCGTAGCATCTCCATGACCTCCCCCTCACTCTCCCGAAGGTGAACGATGAACGGAAGGCCCGAACTTTGAGACAAACGCAAATGCCGATCGAAATAATCTTGTTGCGTGGCCAGCGGAGCATAGTCCCAGTAGCAATCCAGCCCCGTTTCCCCCAAGGCCACGACTCGAGGCTGCCGAGCCAGTTGTTCGATCGCCTGCCAATCCCCCTGGCCCGCCTCATGACAGTAATTGGGGTGAATCCCCACGGCGGCAAATAGAGAGGAGTGTTGTTGAGCCAATTCCAGCACGGACCGGCTCGATGCCACTGACGTTCCGACCACCAGCAGCCTCTCGACACCGGCGGCCACCGCCCGCGCGATCACCTCTTCGCGCTGTCCCGAGAATTGCTCGTCATCCAGATGGAGATGCGTGTCAATCCAACGCAAGGAAGGAAATTCCCCTTCTAGGCGACACTTCCCGCGGCGGGCGTCGAGTCGGGCTTCTCGCAGGACTCGAGCATCTCCAGATGGGCTTTCGCCGCTCCCAACGCTCGTTCCGCCAAGACGCTCCCCTCGGGGTCGTCCACAAGCTCCTCTCGGCATCTCTCGACATCAGTCAAGATCGCCTTCTGCGCGGGGATCAGCCGCCTGACCAGATAGGAAAAGGAAAGATCGTTCAAGGCCGTGAACGAGAGAGGATACTCGCCGTTGTAGATGGAATGATTCCGAGCGACCAACAGTTCCCCGATCTCATCCACGATGCGAGCGTGTTCGGTCGCGATCGACTGCAGGACCTCCACGCCGCCGTGTGCCTCGCCATGCCGAGTCCACGGTCGGGCGTCGCGCAAATAGCCGGCCAACGATCGATGATGGATCACCAGCAAATGGTTCAGGGCTTCGTTCCAGCGGGGCTCAGGCATGGTCACTCGTTTCCCAAAACTTCCACGACACCTACGTCCACGACACTTACGTCCAAGCTTTTCGATCAGTTACGGCAGGAGAATCAAGTCAGGAGGAATCGAGCCGCGGCGATCGCCATGGAACTGATTCCCTCCCAGTAAACAATCAGGCCCACGACGGGAACGGTCAACACCAGCAAATAGGCATTTCGCAGCGAGAAGAAGGGAATTTCCAACGGGGGGCGATGATCCGGTTCCTCCCCCATCGTCATCAACTTCACCACGCGAAGGTAATAGAACAGGCTGAGAGCCGTGTTCAGACCACCGGCGACCAGCAGCACGATCAGATAATTCTCTTGAGTCAGTCGGAAGCCGTCGGCCAACGCCGCGAAAACCGCGAACTTACCAATGAATCCAGCCAAGGGGGGAAGTCCAACCAGGCTGAACAACATCAAGGAAAACCAGATCACCACGAACGGACAGCGGCGAATCAGTCCGCTGTAGTCGGCAATCTCCTCGCTTCGCATCTCGTTTCGCAAAAACGCCACGACCGCAAAAGCTCCCAGGTTCATGATCAGGTAGATCATCATGTAGAGCCCCAAACCGGCCACCGCTCGCTCGGCCCCAGCCGGAGTCACCGTGGAGAGTGCCAGGAAGGCCGGCACCGCCATCATCATGTAACCGGCATGAGCGATCGTCGAATAGGCCAGTAGCCGCTTGATATTGGTCTGGCCATAAGCGGCCAGGTTGCCGAAGGTGCAGGTCACCACGGCCAGCAAGGCGATCAGCCGAGCCATGAAGTCTCGCACCGGCTGAAGTCGCCGCAAAGCCTCGTCACGCCCCAAGGAAGCTCCCACTCCCGCAGCCAGGTCACTCTCTTCCTCCGCGGTCGATTCGGCAACCTCGTCCGAATCGACCTCCGCCGCCGGTTGACTGGCGAGTTCCTCGCTCGAGGCATTGTCGCTCGAGGCATTGTCGCTCGAGCCATCGTCGCTCGAGGCATCCTCGCTCACTCCATCCGCGCTGTTGCCTCCCGGACCAGCGGTCTCTTCTTGACCACTCAGATCATCGCCGCTCAGATCATCCGCCACGGCGAACATGCCGGACAAAGCCATGTTGGAATAAGTCATGCCAGAAAAAGCACCAGAAGAAGCAAGGGAATCCTCGCTCTCCCTAGCCCGAAGCTGAGCGGTCCGGTCTCCCGGCCGGATAGCCTCCTCCCCAGGAACTGATCCCATGGGCAGAGTTCCGAATCCGATGACCACTCGGACCAGAAGCGCGAGCGCGGCCGCCTTGGAAGCGACGCTGAGGAACGCACCGACTTCCGCCGTCGCCCCTTCAAAAACGTCCGGGGCCCAGAAATGAAAGGGAACGGCCGACAGCTTGAAGGCGACGCCGACCGCCAACATCAACCCTCCCATGGCCAACACCATCAAGGTTTCGGTTCCTTGACCGGTGGCGATGATCTCGGGCAGATTCAACTCGGCCAACCGCATCGCCAGGCTCGGCAAATGGGCGGTATTCACAATCCCCGCGATCAAGCTGATCCCGTACAGCATCACCCCCGCCGCTCCCGCACCATAAACGGCATACTTCAAGGCGGCTTCGCTGGAGACTCGTTTCCCTTTCAGCAATCCCGTAAGGGCATACGAAGGAACGCTCGCCATTTCCACGGCCAGAAAAATCATCAACAGATGGTTGGCCGAGGCCATCAGGCACATGCCGAGAACCGAGCCCAGCACGAGCGTGTAGATATCGGCGGCATCCTCGCGATCGGGAATCTGCGTGAGGCGGCTGAGGCAGAGAAACAACACCACGAAGACCAGCAGCAAACTGCGAATGAAAATCGTGAAGGGGTCATAGACCAGCATCCCCGTGAAGATCTCCATCCGCACCGCCGCGTCCGGCGCGGCGGCCCCCTCGGGACCCGCCCCAGCCCGGTCTCTG
>JBJHCD010000222.1:5409-8057 GCA_050485845.1 Pirellulaceae bacterium
AAGAACCTGGGCCCCTTCCTCCGCTTTCTCGCCAACCACCACCAACACAACCACAAAACTGCCAATTAAAAGCGTGATGGGTACATCCACCACCACCCCGTTCAACACCCCCACCCCCCCCCCCGCGTCCGGGGCGGCGCCCCACTCGGGACCCGCCCCAGCCAGCGTCAGGTGCTGCAAGGGAGCCGACAGGACCAGCGCCACCAAAGTCCCCACCAGGGCGATGATGAACGATAGGCCAACGCCGACGCTGCGACCGAGAATCCGGTCCAACGCATCTCCCCAATTGAAGAGCCGAACGGCCAGCAGAATCACGATCGTCGCGCAAATCGTCAGCTCGGGAGCAAACGCTCGCAAGGAGGAGTCCGGGGTCCACGTCAGGAGCCCTTCCGCCGTTCCCTTGGTATCGACGATCAGGTGGTTTACAAAGTCAATGAATTCCACGGCTGACAGTCTCGCTTCGTTATCCGGACTTGGGAAGAAAATAGGGAAGTAAGTGGCAGAAACCCGTCACCGCGTCACCGGGAGGCGAGAGGATTGTCCGGGGAACCCGGCGGCGCCGGTTCCTCGACCGGCACGGCGGCCTGATCCGCCTCCCGCGTCGGCTGCTCCTCCTCGTCCACTGGAAGTTCCTCGCGCTCCGGCCGCTCCGGCCGGGCTTCACGGACCGCCAATTCCACTTCTCCCGCCTCGGCTTCACTTTCGGCCGCCGCCAACTCGGGCTGCTTCACAAACTTCGTCCACTGCGCCAGATCACTGGTCTGCCGCTCAATGGTCGGTTCCATGTAAGCCAGCACCGAGGGTCCCAGCTTGAAGGGGAGCGAATGCGGAAAGACACCGAACAAGATCGCAAACACAAACAGCACGCCCGCGATCGCGTTTTCTCTCGGCGTCGAGGGAGTCAGCGCTTCCTCATGAGGACCTCGGTACTCGGCTCCCAGGTAAACTCGCTGCAGCGTCCACAAAATATAGGCCGCCGTGAGCACCACCACCGCCGCTGAAATCACCGCCAAGGCTTGGCTGAAATTCCAGACCGACAGCACGACGAAGACTTCCCCGATAAACCCGCACAAGCCGGGAAGCCCCAACCCCGCGAAGAACAGGCCGATCGACAAAGCGGTGTAGACCGGCATCTTGCCGAACAATCCACCAAACTCATTCAAGTTACGATGATGGACTCGGTCATAGATGACGCCGACCATAAAGAACATCCCGGCTGAACTGATGCCGTGAGCGATCATTTGGAACATCGCTCCCTGGATCCCCTGGTTCCAATAGTCGGGATTGAAGTTGTTGTAGGATTGAGCCGACCAGACACCGAGGCCCAACACGACGTAGCCCATGTGACTAACCGAACTATAAGCGACCAGTCGCTTAAAGTCGGTTTGGGCCAAGGCGGCGAAGGCCCCGTAAACCATGCTGACCACGCCGATCCCACAGATCAGCCAGGCCAGATCGTAACCACCATGCGGGCAGATCGGATAGCAAATGCGGATAATCCCATAGCCCCCCATCTTCAGCAGCACGCCGGCCAGGATCATCGAGATGGGAGTGGGAGCCTCCACGTGGGCATCCGGCAACCAGGTATGAACCGGCACCGACGGAACCTTGATCGCAAATCCGATAAACAACAAGAGGAAAGCCCACCACTGGAGCTTCTTCCCCAAAAACTCACCGTCAAACAGGGTCGTGTTCTGACCCATCGCGGCCAAGGCCAGCAGGTTGAATGAATGAACCGGTTGGGCTCGGTCCGGAGCGGCCAACGCCAAAGGCTCTTCCCGAGGTAGAACTCGGTCCTCTCCCGTGCTGCCGTTGGGAAGCGAACCGACCAGTACCGCCGCCACGTCGGAATTCTCTCCCAGCGCCTTCACGACGTCCGCCGCGGTCGCTTCCGGAGCCAGTTCCACATGCACGGCGCCGGAATCGTAAGTCGCGGCGGTTTGCTCCCCATCCCGGAAGTGCACGGCCAGTGACTGGTCGATCCCCTCACCTCCGGTTCGAGCCAACCGCAAACCGGGCCCCTCTTCGCCGGCGAGGCGAGTGATCCCGAGCGAGGCTTCCACCGAGGGATTGATGTGCAGTTGGTCCCAGTTGAGCAGACGGCCCGATGGAGTCTTCGAATCCGAGCCAACCAACAGGCTACCATCCAGTTCATGACCATGGCCGTCCGCCGTGGCAAACACATCGGAAATCCGAGCTACTTCGCGGAGATCGCTGCTGAAGTACAGCATCAGGATCGCCACCAGCATCAGCACGCTACCGACCAGCGTGTAGAGGAAGAACTTGATCGCCGCATATTCACGACGCGGTCCTCCCCAAACCCCGATCAGGAAGTACATCGGCAGCAGCATCACTTCCCAGAAGACATAGAACAGGAAGAAGTCGAGTGCCAGGAAGACCCCGATCATCCCCGTTTCGAGCAGCAGGAACAGAATGCAGTAGGCCTTCACATGCTTGGTGATCGACCAACTGGCTCCCATCGCCAGCACGCTGACGAAAGCCGTCAACACCACCAGGGGAAAGCTGATGCCGTCCATCCCCATGTAGTAGTCGATGTTAAAGCTCGGAATCCACGAGACGTTGAAGACGGACTGCATGTAAGCCGCCGCCTCCCCCGTGCTCTGGAATCGGCTCGCCACCGTCTCGGG
>JBJHCD010000223.1:0-8023 GCA_050485845.1 Pirellulaceae bacterium
GGACGACAGTGCTTGCCGACGCCGATGTCCGTGGACACCGACCCGAATACTGTTCCTGTAATTGTACCACGCCTGGGCAACCGCTGCCAAAGCTGATTCGGGCCGGCAACGCGCCGCAACGCGAGGGAGAAGGAGCCTCCTTGCTTCCCGCTCACAGCAAATGTTTCGACCGACCAGCGGCTCAACGAAGTGCCTGGCGGAGAGTCAAGGTGGAGCCTTTTCGGGCCGCTTTTGTTCGCCACGGAGGGCGAAGAAAAGTGCCGCACGCACCCGCCGGGCGGCCCGAAAAGCAGCAGCCGGACGCGGACCTGGACCGGAGCGGACAATCCAACCGGCCGCCGGGCTGGGGAAGTGCATCATGAAAGTGACCTCCAAACGGCGTGAACAACCGATAAAATGAGCTACAGCGGGGAGCGACGCCTCCCTGTTTCAACCAACCTTAAAGCAGACGAGCCTCCAAGAGCAGATTTGGGCGAATTGATGTTTCTTTGGCCCATTTCAGATCTGAGGTCAATGAATGTCATCCAGCACGAGGAATCCGTGCGATCACCTTGATTTCAAAATCGAACCCGGCCAACCAGTTGACCCCAACGGCGGTCCAGTTTGGATACGGCGTCCTGGTAAAGATCTCATTCTTGACGCGCATCATGCTCTCGAACTGATTTTCAGGATCCGTGTGGAACGTTGTCACATCTACGACGTCGTCGAAGCCGCATCCAGCAGCTGCCAGCGTGGCCTCAAGGTTTGAAAACGCACGCCGGACCTGCTGGGTAAACTCTGGCTCTGGCGTACCATCGGGACGGCTGCCGACCTGCCCGGACACGAACAATAAATCACCAGAACGGATGGCAGCCGAATAGCCATGCGTCTCGTAAAGCGTGTGGGGATTCGCGGGAAAGACCGCTTCGGGTTGTGTCATTGAGTTGTCCTTTCGCTACCGTCGTGTACTTGTATCTGGACGCTTGGTGCGTCTCGTGGGTCTCGTATGTCACGGCCATTGTTGTCTCCTGGAACGACTTTGAGCCAAATGAAGCTCCTGTTCAGGTCCATGTCAGACGTTAAAGGTTTGAGAGTTCCAGACTAACTCCATAAGGCTTGCTTGCTAGGCCAAGTACGTTCAGGTCGTGCTGGCGCCGATACTCTTCGACCGTGACCTCTTCCAGAGCGCCGAATCCGTACACCCCCGCGTTATTAACGAGGATATCGAGCCTGCCAAAGGCCTCGATGGTTTTGTCAATCAGGAGCTTGCCATGATCGGACTTAGAAAGGTCAGCCTGTACTGTTACGCCATCGATTCACAAAGCCGAGGGTCAACGGCGATGGCGATCTTTCCTCGAATACCGTTGCTGGGGCTCTCCAGCCGGGTATGGGCGAGCGGAATATCGGCGAGCGAGTAAACGGCGCCCACGTGGGGCCTGAGTTGACCGCGCTCGATCAATGCGCTCAACTCATCAAGCTTGCCGCGATTTTGTCTGGTGAAAACGAAGTGATAACTCGCGTTCTTGCCCCAGGCCCGGATCAGGTCTTGTGGCTCGGCCGTGTCGACGATCGAGACAACGCGGCCCAGTTGAGAAAGCGCGTCCGGGCTGCGCGACAAGGTGTCGCCGCCGATGGTGTCCAGCACGACATCGACTCCGCCGCCGCCCGTTTCCTGTAGGATGGCTTCGACATGATCCTCCTTGGTGTAGTCGATGGTTCCATCCGCCCCCAAACTTCGTGCAAACTCAAAGTTGGCTTCGCGGACGGTTGTAAACACCCGGGCGCCGGTAGCTTTTGCGAGCTGGATCGCCACATGACCGACGCCTCCCGCCCCGCCATGCACCAGAATGCTCTCTCCCACTCGCAGCGCCGCACGGACGAACAGTGCTTCCCACACCGTGCCGCCAACCAGGCTCAGGCTGGCCGCCTCCAAATGGCCGAGCGAGGCGGGCTTCTTTCCGATAATGCTTTCGGCAGCAACGTGGTACTCGGCATAACTTCCCGGCCCGTCAAAGATTTGCGGGGTGTACCAGACTTCGTCTCCGGGAGAGAAGGCGGTCACGCCCGGCCCGACTTCTTCGACCACGCCCGATACGTCGTGTCCGGTAATGGCCGGCAGTGGCACGAAGTCGGGATAATCGCCACGTCGAACCTGGTAGTCTAACGGATTGATCGAGGTGGCATGAACCCGGACCAGAACTTGCCCCGCGCGGGGCACCGGCTTGGGTACTTCGCTAAGTTCGAACGATTCCGGGCCACCAAATGATTTGAGGACGATCGCTTTCATTGTAATGCTCGTTTCTAATTTTAGGGCTTTTTTCTGGTTCTTAGACACCGCAGCCGCAGCCGGTTTCCCAAACACGGCCGTCGGCGGCCATGACCGGTGTGTGGTCATGAATCGGCGGGGTGGCTTGTGTATTGTCATAACCACCGAATCGGGCAACCGGTGACCAGTCGGGGCTGACTGGCGGCAGGTAGGGTGCGAGACTGGCGTATTCGTCCATTCCGTGGACGATTTGGCCGCCGACCATTGTCAGGACGCTTTCGAGTCCGCGAATGGCGTCCTCTTCCACAGTGAAATAGTCGTCCCTTAGGACGGCCAGGTCGGCGAAACGTCCCGGTTCCAGCGTACCCTTTTTGTCGTCCTCATGGCTGAACCACGCGCTGCCGTGCGTGTAGAGCCGCAGGGCTTCTTCGCGGGTCAGTCGGTCCTTCTCGTCATGAAGCACGGTGCCGCCGACGGTCTTGGAGGTGACCATCCACCAGAGGCAGGTCCAGGGATGGTAGCTGGCGACGCGGGTGCCGTCGGTGCCGGCTCCGACCGGCAATCCCATCTGTAACATCCGGCGGAGTGGCGGACGACGTTTGGCTGATTCGACCCCGTAGCGGCGAATATAGTACTCCCCTTGATAAGCCATGCGGTGCTGGGTGGCGATGCCCCCTCCGAGCGTCTGAATCCGCTCTAGGTTCTTTTCCGTGACCGTCTCGGCGTGGTCGATGAACCAGCGGAGCTCGTCGATCGGGTTGTCGCGGTGAACACGCTCGAAGATGTCGAGGAATCGTCCGATCGATTCGTCGTAGGTCGCGTGAATGCGCCACGGCCAACGGGCTTCGGCGAGCTTGCTCACGACCGCTTCCAACTCATGCTCCATAATCGGCCGTAAGTCGGGTCGCGGTTGCAGGAAGTTCTCGAAGTCGGCGGCACTCCAGACAAGATTTTCCCCGGCTCCGTTGACACGGAGGAGGTCGCTCCCTTCGCCCGGCTTGGTCATCCCGAGCCAGCGGGTGTAGTCTTTCAACTCCTCACCCGGTTTTTGCGCGAATAGGCTATAGGCCACGCGAACGGTGAGATGACCATCGTCGTCCAGCTTTTTCACGACGGCGTAGTCCTCGGGGTAGTTCTGACCACCGCCACCTGCGTCAGCGACGCTGGTCACGCCGAACCGGTTGAGTTCTCGCATATAATGCCGGGTCGAATTGAGTTGATCCCCAAACGACAGTGTCGGCGCGTTCGCAATGGTCGAGTAGAGGATCAACGCACTCGGTTCGGCGATCAGCAGGCCGGTTGGATTGCCTTTGCCATCGCGGGCGATAAGGCCTCCCGGCGGGTTCGGCGTATCTTTGTTGAAACCGAGGACGCGGAGCGCTGCCCGGTTCAAAAGCGCTGAATCGTAGAGGTGCAACAGGAAAACCGGCGTATCGGGCGCGGCCTTGTTGATTTCGTCGAGCGTCGGCATACGTCCTTCAACGAACTGGAACTCGTTCCAGCCACCGATCACGCGCACCCATTGCGGTGGCGGGGTGTTGTCGGCCTGCTGCTTTAATTGCTGGAGCGCTTGCGACACGCTTGCAACGCCATCCCAGCGGAGTTCTAGGTTATAGAACAGACCGGCCCGGATCACGTGCAGGTGGGAGTCGTTCAGGCCGGGAATGACGCGCCGGTTGTTTAGGTCGATCTTTTCTGTCTGGGGATCGGCCAGGGCCAGAATATCTTCGTCGCTGCCGACAGCCGATACCATGCCGTCGGTGATCGCAATGGCGGACACTTCCGGCTTCCCTGGGAATTGTGTCGTGATCTTGCCACTATGAAGAATGCGTTGGGGAGCCATCGCTCGATTTCCTTGTTTATTCTGTGCGATTGTGAAGCCATCCGGCAAAAATTCGGGTCAGCAGAGGCATAATGCCCCAGGCCAGCGTCACCACGACAAATACGTTGACAATGGCCAGGACGGCAAAGGGTGGTAGACCGCTCAAGAAAGGGGGGAGCAGTGACGACCAAAGTAGTACCGATGGAAAGACGCCAAGCCAAGTGACGATCGCCATCTTCCAGCGGGGCGGCGCGTGGTTCGCGTCGCGGAAGAAGGCTTCCAATCCATGCAGTCGGCGAACGATGGAATCGCCGACCACAAGATCGGAGGCCCGCTCCTGCCACTGACGAAAGACCTCCGAGTCGTAAAATCGCCGGCTGGCTTCCTCGCTTTCGAACGATCGCAAGATGCCGTATTCGCACCCATTGGTCCCCGGAGCCGGCTCGATCAAATGCACGCCGGTGGTACCTGGCTCGCGCAGTGACTCAAAGGCAAACTCTCGCAGGGCCTGCTCGAATTCCTCTTCGCACCCCGGTTTGACTTGCCGCGTTACGGCAACGTGGACCGCGTCCATTGTTGATGTCTCTCCGAAAACCGATTGAGAGCGGAGCGCTCAAAGCAGCTGAGCGCTCCGCGGTAATGCCGCTCTCTGCCGCGTTTAATTCAGAACCTTGCGGGCCGGGGGAGCTTTGTGGACCATCGTGTACGCGTATTCGATTCCCATGCCGTAGCCGCCGCCGTGCTCGCGGAAAAGGTCCATCATCGCGTTGTAGTGAGCCTTGTCCGCCCAGTCGCGTTGAAACTCCAACACGGTGGCGACCGTTGTCATCCGGACCGCCCCGGCCTGGACCATTCGCGAGAGCGCTGCTTCATGCGCGGCGTGTGACGTGCCGGCACAAGCATCGTCCACGACGTAGATGTTGTACCCTTCAGCCAGCATGTTCAGAGTGGGCCAGGTGATGCAGACCTCGGTCCAGAGTCCCGAGAGAATGATGTTCTTCTTGCCGGTCGCCTTAATCGCATCGCGAAACGCTTGTGTGTCCCAGGAGTTCATGCCGGTCCGCTCGACCGGCTTGTGATCCGGAAAGACGTCGAGCAATTGCGGCCAGGTCGGCCCGCTGAATGATTCCGTTTCGACGGTGGTAATAATCGCCGGAACGCCAAACTCCTTGGCTCCTTTGGCGAGCATCAGGACATTATTGACCAGCAGTTGACGGTCGATGCCACTGGCGACACCAAAGGACATCTGGGGTTGCAGGTCGATGAATGCGAGAGCGCAGTTGTCCCTGGTCAACAGGCCGCCGTCTGTTTCGGGAAGAATCTTAGCCATGATCGAATTCTCTTGATCGTATTGGGCTGTTGGGAGGTTTTCGGGGTCACTCGATCCCGTCTCCAAATACTGAGCGTGCGAGTGGGACACGCCCGAATTCTGGGGTAGATCACCAGCGGTCTTCACCCTGGTTGGTTTACACTTTCGCGTCGTGAGAAACCGGAATAGCCCCATGGATCGTCACCAACCCAGGAATACGCGAGCTACCGCCAAAGAGACTTTATTGCTCGGAAAAAGCACGAAATTTCCAGAGCGGCCAATCAACAGAAAAAGCCCCAAAGGGACGCGGCACGACTGCCCAAGGCAACGCCGAGAGTTAAAGACTGAGCAGGGACGGTGGTCATTGAGCCAGAATGGTCTCAACTTCGCGGCGCAGGATCTGCGCCTCGAGCCAATCGTGCAGATGAATTTCCGCCGGCTTGCCGGCACTTTGCTCAAGATAGGCAGCGGCCTTGTCAATCCATGACTTCGCCGCATCATGATCTCCTATGCCTAGGTGCGCCCGCGAAAGCCACACCCATGCCACGATGGACTCTTCTGTGCGCGAGCCTGGCATGAGACTCCGCTTCAAGATGGGAATCGCTTCCTGATATTGCCCCTGGCGACAAAGCAATGCGCCGCGCTCGGTGAGCGACCAGTGTAAATCAGCGTGAAGGTCCAACTCTGGCATTCCCAGTTCGATTGCCCGCTGCAATTCTTGATCGGGTATGGGCGCCAAGGTGCATGCTCGTGCGACGAGGAATCGCCTGATTCCATCGCGCTCGCACCGCTCACGCATCGTAGCGCATACGGCACGATACCCCGCAGCGTCGCCCGCCAGCACTTGAGCTGACGCGAACTCAAAAAACGCGTGGCTACTGATTGCGTAATGTCCATCGATGGCCTGCGGGTAGGAATCTGCCGCGAGCCGCCACTCTCTCTTGAGAACCGCTGATCTGGCCTGGCAAAGGTGCAGCACGGCGGTCGTCTCAGTCGACAACGCAATCTGGGGATTGGCAGTCATTGCATCGCGCTGCGTGGTAAGTGCCTCGTCCCACCTCTCGCATGCGGCAAACGCATGGATCAAAGTCTGCCAGCTCGTCGGATATTCCGGTTGGATGGCGATGGCCTTGCGAAGCGGTGCAATGGCATCCACAGGCTTCCCGCTTGAGAGCAGAGAATGTCCTATCGAGGTCCATGCGACATAGTGCGTCGGCTTCAGGGCGACGGCCGCCCGATAGTACTGGATCGCTTCGGTGTGGTTACGGTTATGACTAAGGGCACGCCCGAGCTCGAGATTGCTCCAGAAATCGGAAGGTTCTCGCAATTGGGCCTCACGTAAAATCTTGATCGTTGTATGGTAGTCGCCCTTCGAACTGAGCAAAATTGCGACGATGACCAGTTGGTGGCTCGGCGGAGCCGGATCGGCGCTGGCGGCATCATTCACAAGCCGTTTGAGACTATCGAGATCTCGCCACGTCGCTGGGTCGCGGAAGCGGTCCTGCCAGGGGCTCGGCGAGGCCGTGCGTGCTACCGCGAGGAGCCTTCCGAGTTCGGTGTCATCCGCGTTATATCGCTCTGTGAACGCAGCATGGTCCAAGGCCGCAAGGAGATCTTCACGGAGGTGTGACTCACTGACACGGTTTGCGGCGAGCTCTACGCTGGTATCACTTCCAATTCCCACTCGAGTAAATACGCGTCCATAGGCATCGCGGGCGGTCTTCACGGAGTATCCTTGGACGTCAGGTTCAGGGAAGCTCTGTCGAATGCGATCGAGCTCTTCCGCAATTTCAACCTCCTCAGCCGCCGCCGCCAGACGAGAATCATGTTCCGGCGATTGAGCATCTTCAAGCCGTGTCTGAGCAGTGCGGAGCACACCGTTGGCATCGGACCATTGTCGGCTTTTTGCCAATCGGGAGAGCAACGGCAACGCGGAATCAATGTGTCTTCTCGCTCCCTCACGCCGAACAAGCTCTTGAGTAAGGCGGGTTTGCTCAACCTGAGACATCCAAAGGCCCCCGGCCAGCATTCCAGTCACCGCGATCGCCGAAACGAGAATTGCCACGGTCATCGCAGGACGGCGTTGGCACCACTTGACCGTCCGCTCAACCATACCGACTGGCCGAGCAGCAATCGGCTCACCCCGCAGGAATCGCTCAAGGTCGTTTGAAAGATCAGCTGCACTTTGGTATCGGCGCGTCGGATCTTTCAAAAGGCATTTAAGACAGATCGTCTGCAAGTCCCGGGGTACGCGGGAGTTCAGCCGCGAAGGTGCCACCGGATCATCGTTGATAACCTGCTGACGGGTTTCAATTGAAGTCTCGGCCATGAACGGCGGTCGACCGGTCAACAACTCATACAGGACAGCACCCAGGGCGTAGATGTCGACTGTTGGTTGGATCGCGTTAGAATCGCCCCCAGCCTGCTCGGGCGCCATGTAACTGGGGGTACCACATTGTCGCGAGTTCGTCATGATCGTGGAGTCGCGCTCAAACCTTCTCGCGAGGCTGAAGTCGCCGATTTTTGGGGTCTCGTCGGAACTGAGAAGGATGTTCCCAGGCTTCAGGTCGCGATGAACGATTCCGCCAAGGTGGGCAGCATGGACCGCGCCGGCCAGCTCTCGGATCAGGTCCGCCGCCTCATGGGC
>JBJHCD010000224.1:0-1237 GCA_050485845.1 Pirellulaceae bacterium
GAATTGGGGGACCATGTGTGGCGATTCGAACTCCGCGACCCCGAGGATCCTCACGCCGGCCAGCATCCGCACTTCGTTTGCGTCGAGTGTGGTAGTGTCACCTGTCTGGGTGACATGGAGTTCACGGCCGCGTCGCGGAAACGTTCCAAACAAATCGGTCGGATCACCGAGATCCTGATCAAGGGACACTGTACGACCTGCGAGCAGACGGAAGTCTAGCTCGAGCTTCCAGGTTTCAGGACTTTCCAAATCGCACTGTTGTCCAGCGAGCCCCAACCAGCCCGTTCCGCCTCGGTCAGCAGGTGGTCGTGCACCTGGGATAGGGGGAGCGAGACTCCCGTTCGCTCGGCTTCGGCCAGGATCAGCCGAACGTCCTTGTGGTGTTGGGCCACGGTCGCCTGAGTGGAAAAGTCCTCGGCGATCATCTTCGGCCCCTTGGTCTCCATCACGGTCGAATAGGCCGGCGTGACTTTCAGAATCTCTAGAACTCGGGGAAGTTCCAGCCCCAACGCATCAGCGAGGGCGAGCCCCTCGGCCAACACGGCTCGGTGGAGGCCCAGAATCAGGTTGTGGACCAATTTCATTTTGGCTCCGCTCCCGTGAGGTCCCACGTGGAACGTATGGCGGGCAAAGGCCTCGAAGTACGGTTGGCAGGCCTGGAACGCCTCCTCCTCTCCCCCCACCAGAACAGTGACCTCGCCGGAACGAACCTGCGCGCTGGAGCCGGCGACCGTGGCATCGAGATACCAGACGTCCCGTTTCTTCAGTTCCGAGCCGAATGCCGCCATCTGCTCGGGGGCGCCGGTTGTCGTGTCAATCACCTGAGTTCCCATTCGCAGGTTGTCGCCCCACTGCGTCAGCACCTGAGCGACGACGTCGCTGGTCGGAAGGCTCAGGATGGTTACGTCGCACTGCTGGAACAGCTCACCTGGCGACGTGGCAATGGTCACACCTCTTTTTGCCATGGCATCACGGCGGTGTGCCGAAAGGTCGTAGCCCAGCAGTGACCGTCCCTGACTCAGCAGCCGCTCGGCGATGGCACTTCCCAAGAGACCCAGTCCAACCATGCCTGTCCGCTGATGAGGCATCCCATCGGCTCCTTCGCTTGTTACAAACCTGTTGCGCGGCAAATTCCATTTGCCGGTTATAAAGAATTCCAGCTCGATTCACAGCCGGGCTGTCCGTGACGTTTCACTGTCACCCAATGCCGCGGACTCGGCTGTTCTCCCCGATTTCA
>JBJHCD010000224.1:1247-7985 GCA_050485845.1 Pirellulaceae bacterium
TTTCACTCATTCACAGGAGGGTCCCATTCCATGGCCAAGCTCACGAACTGGCAGTTGCGCGTCAACCATTGCCTGTTGTTTCTCTTTCTGTTTCCCATGACCATGGCACAGGCGACTCGTTCCCCGGCCGACGAACTGATTGGTCAGGGAGTTCCCATCATCGTTCCTCCGGGAGGTGGCGACGAGACGAATCATGGCGACGCGTCCGATTTCACTTCGTCCGGCGACACTTCGTCCGGCGACAACCGGCACATCTGGAAACCAAGGACCCGCAGCGTGGCGGTCTTCAAGAACGGTCTGGCGTTTTTCACTCAGGAAGCTTCCGCCAACCTCCGCGATGGGTGGTGCCACTCGGCCGAGATACCTCCGGCCGCCTTCGGAACTCTGGCCATCTACGCGCTCAGCCCGGACCATGTGGTCGATATCGTGGGCTCTGGGCCGGGAGAAATCATTGAGTTCGACGGATTGGATCAACCGCTGGACAGGGAGACCAAGCGGAAGTACCTGGAATCGAGTCGTCACTTGAACGTGGAGATCCAGTACCGGCAAAAAGGGGCCGATCGTCATGCCTCGGGACAACTAGCATCGGTAGACGAGCATTTCGCCATTTTGGAACAGGACCAGCAGACTCTGGCCATTCCCATTTCCGGGATTACTCGACTGCAACTATTGAATGTTCCCCTGCGGCTTCATGTCTCCCATGTTTCCCCCGACGTACCCGCTGTTTCTCAGGACATATCCCGTGGTTCTCGGGACGTCGTATCCCGTGGTTCTCGGGACAACTTGGGAGAGGCCCAGTCAGGAACGTCGGACCAGGAGCTGGTCGAGTCCGCTGGGGCGCCGGAATCGCCCGACGCGGCCCAAGAGGATCGCGAGCCGCCGAGCGAGGCCAAACTGGGGATGGCCTACCTGCGAAAGGGGATGATGTGGATCCCCGAATACACGTTACAGATCCTGGATGACGAGACGGCCGAATTGACCTTGCGGGGGACCTTGATCAACGAAGCCGAGGATCTGGTGAACTGCGACGTGCAGTTTGTGGTGGGAGTGCCCCACTTTGCCCACAATGACCTGCTCTCGCCGATTGCGGTGGGGCGGACGCTTCGAGCGATCGGGTCCGGGATTCCTCGCCAGGATGTACCCCCCCAAGTCATGACACAAATGATGAATCGAGCTGCCGTGGCCAACTACAACGGCATCTCGCAATTCTCCAACTCATCCCTGGAGCTTGAATCGGATGGAGGGACGGACCTGAGCGATTTGCTCAATCAGCTTCCCGCCTTGGAGTCCGCCGCGGCCAGCGACTACACGGTGTACACGAAATCCGGACTGACGGTGCGTCGGGGTGAGCGGGCCAGTGTGACCCTCTTCACGCAGAAGGTCCGTTACCGGCATCGTTACCGCTGGGAGACGACGGGCCCGATCAAGCACCTGCTGATGCTGGAAAATCGCAGCCGTACTCCCTGGACGACCGGACCCTGCCTGGCCCTTTCCGGTATCCTTCCGCTCAGTGAAGACGTGCTCAAGTATACTCCGGCGGGTGGTAGTGGCGAGTTACCCGTGACGACCGCGATCAACCTCAGCCATTCGGTGAACGAGGAGGAGATTGATCGAGAGCTGAAAGCTCACTCTCCCCGAAACAACGAGTTCTACGACTTGGTCAAAGTGCGGGGATCGATTCGGCTGAGAAGCTTTGAAGCCGCGCCGGTTGAAGTGGAAGTATCGCTTCCGGTGGAGGGGCGTCCCACGAAGGGGGACGACGAGGCGGTGATTCGCATGGATGCCACTCGCTTGCGGCTTTTGGACCGGGCGGGGACGATTTCCTGGAATGTAACTCTGGCTCCCCGCGAGGAAAAGACCTTACACTATGAATACGAGCGTTATGTCCCTTCCCACTAAGCTCGGCCGGTCCGCCGAGTGATGGGTAGTCGAGTTTCCACGATGACCACGAAGAATTCCCGCCGGGTTTTGATTGTCGAAGATGACGCGGCCATTCGTCGCGGCATCGTGGACGCCTTGCGATACGCGGGCTATGAAGTGTTGGAGGCACATCGAGCGGATGTCGGTTTGGAGCTGGCTTTGGCCGAGGAATTCGATTTGTTGCTGTTGGACCTGGTCCTCCCGGCCGGTGATGGATTCGAGATATTGGCTAGGCTGCGAGAATTCCGGCCACTGGCCTCGGTCATCATCCTCACGGCTCGTGGCGAAGAGGCCGATCGAATTCGAGGCCTGGTCTCGGGGGCCGACGACTACGTCGTAAAGCCCTTCAGCGTGGGGGAGTTGCTGGCTCGAGTCGAAGCGGTCCTCCGCAGAACTCCCCTGCGGCCCGTCAACATCGACACAGTCGAAATTCCGGGTGGGCTACTCGATTTCCAACGGCGGGAGGTCCGTCTGTCGGACGGCCAGCGGGAGTCCTTGTCGGAGCGGGAGTCGGAACTGCTTCTCTATTTGGCTCGGAATTCGGGCCGAGCGATCAGTCGGGATGAACTGCTGGCTCATGTCTGGCGCCTGAGTCCCCGAGGCATCCATACCCGGACCATCGACATGCATATCGCTCGGCTGCGAGAGAAATTGCGAGACAACTCGGATGTTCCCGTCACGCTGCTCACGGTCCGCGGGCAGGGGTACATGTTTCAAGCTGAACAGAAACACCGTGAGGCAGATACGTGTCACGAGTAACGGGGATCGGTTGGCTTTGGTTCGGCTTCGGTCTCTTGCTGGCCGTGGCGCTCGGAGGGGTAGCGGCGCTGAGCATCACCGTGCTGCGTCTGGACCAGGCCGAGACGAACGCGCGCCATGCGGCCGCCGTGGAAGAGAATGTTCGCCTCGCTTTGTGGCGGATGGATTCGGCCCTCACGCCGCTCCTGGTACTGGAGAATGCGAGGCTGAGTGTGCGGCCGAACGGTCAGGATCCTTTTTTCGACGCGGACTTTGACTTCCAGTTCCATGTCGCTCTGGTCAATCCACTAGGTCCTCTGGGCCCCTCCCAGGCTCTTGCGAATGCCATGCCGCTGGAGGTTTCCCGCAACTGGATTCAGTACCGGTTTCAAGCTCCGCTTCAGGGCCCCGATGGAATTCAAATCTGGCCCCAGGAGGAAACTTCCTCGGGTCGGACCTGGATGTTGGGCGTGGATCGGCAGTCACTCGCGTCGCGACTTCCTCCGGCTGAAAACGCTCTCCCACTCTCCCCTGGTTTGGAAGTGTTGGAGATGGAGCAGGTTGCCGGCGAGAGTCGAGCGGTGACCGAGTTCGCTCAGCGGAGCCAAACCGTGGCCTTGAACAACTCCATCGTCAACAACTGGAACGGGCGATATGTTTCCACGGACAGTCTTCCCAATCTCCTCACGCCGATCTGGCATGACGAGACGTTGCTGCTGGTTCGCCGAGCGAACACGGAGGTCGGGGAAGTGCTGCAAGGCGCGGCGGTACAGTGGGACATCTTGCGGGATTGGCTGCTGGAGTCCGTGAGTGACTTGCTGCCCGAAGCCGAACTGGAACAGCAGACGCTTCCAGCCGGAATCTCCGAATCAAGCCTCTTGGCCGCAATTCCCGCTCGGCTTCTCCCTGGGACCTTGCCTGACCATCTCTATCCTCGACCGACGACGACGTGGCCTCTGCTCTGGCTGGCCTGGAGCGGCGTGGCGGCGGCGGTTGTGGCGGGAGGCCTACTGCTGCAGGGTGTCTTGCGACTCAGCCAGCGCCGAGCGGCATTTGCCTCGGCGGTGACGCATGAACTGCGCACGCCGCTCACGACATTTCAGATCTACACCGAGATGCTGGCTCGCGACATGGTCCCCGACCCGGTCGCTCGCCGAGAGTATCTGGAGACGCTGCATGGGGAGTCACTTCGGTTGAGCCATCTCGTGGAAAACGTGCTGACTTACGCCAGGTTGGAGCGGGGACGATTTTCCGCTCGTCGAGAATGCTTGACGCTGAACGAAGTCTTGCAGCGGACCCTTCCACGACTGATGCGTCGAGCCGCGGAGGTCGAGATGCAATTGGTGGTTGAGCCGGGCGAGGCGTGGGAAAGCCAGGTGGAACTCGACCCCACGGTGATGGAGCAGATACTCTGGAATCTGGTCGACAATGCCGGCAAGTACGGCCGGAGCGACGACGACCACCGCTGTCACTTGTCCGCTCGCCGCGGACGTCGTCGAGTGGAACTGCGAGTGCGTGACTTTGGGCCTGGGCTGAAATCGCGGCGTTTTCTCTTTCACCCTTTCACCAAGACGTCCCATGAGGCCGCCCACTCGGCCCCCGGAGTGGGACTCGGCCTGGCCCTCAGCCGCCGGTTGGCCTGGCAGCAGGGAGCGACCCTGTCCTGCGACCATGCGACTCGGCCCGGGGCCTGCTTTGTGCTGAGCATGGTGTGGAAGGATGAGGGCGGAAGGATGAAGGATGAAGGGTGAAGGGTGAGGTGTGAGGGGTGAGGGGTGAGAGATAACGGGTGATAGGCGACCGCGTCACCCTGGGTTGGTAGTTGGGAGGCGGCGCTGGAAATGCTCGCTTGACGCGAGTACAATCCGGTCCCGGAAAGTCCCGATCGCTGGCTGATTGAACCGAAGAATCCGGGGCAATCCCGTGAGGTGAATGCGGCGGATGGATTCGGTGATTCGGCGTGTCGTTGTACCGGAACAACTCGGCCATTCCTCTTTCAGCCATTTTATTCGCTCCCGCTTTGCAACCAATAACACTCACGGCGATCAGTTCGCTCGACGGCAACCATGAACATCCTGCTTCCCAAACATTTCCTCGCTGCTCTTTTTCTTCTTGCCGTTCAAACTCTTGCCGTTCAAACTCTTGCCGTTCAAACTCTTGCCGTTCAAACTCTTGCCGTTCAAACCGCGGCGGCTCAAACTGTGGGGCCGGCCAAGACTCGGGAATGCGACCTGCTGGTCTACGGTGGCACCCCCGCCGGGATCGCGGCGGCCGTGGCGGCGGCGGACGAGGGGCGGTCCGTAATACTCGTCGAGCCCTATTCATTTGTGGGCGGACATGTCACCAACGGCCTTACTCACACCGATTTCCGCTCTCTGGAGTCTCTCACCGGTGTCTGGCACGAGTTCAGTCGCCGAGTGGTTGCTCACTACGCCGAGGCGCATGGACCTGATTCCAAGCAGGTTGCGGCGACCTACCATGGCAACTTTGCCGAGCCCAAGGTGAACCGCGAGGTCTTCGAGTCGATGCTGGCCGAGCGACAGATCGAGGTCGTAACGCGTCACTTGCTCGACGGGGTTGCCGGCACGCGATCGATCCCCTCGACCATCCTCTCGGCCCGCTTCGTGTCCCGTGACGGAGAAGGTTCCCTGACGGTGCAAGCTCGAGTCTACATCGACGCCAGTTACGAAGGGGACCTCATGGCGCAGGCCGGAGTCCGTTACGTCGTTGGACGGGAGGACGAGTCGGCCTATGGCGAGCCTGTCGCGAAGGATGTCCCGGCCGGCGGCGACCGGCGAGTACAGGGCTTCAACTTCCGCTGGTGCGTCACCAACTCGGCCGATCGGCTCCCCGCTCCGCGGCCCGAGGGTTACGACCGAGCTGAATTTCTCCCACTGTTGGACCTCTATGAGGATGGACGACTGACGCATGTCTTCGGTGTTCAGGCAGCGGCCGGACTGGACCTGCCCGAGGAACTGGTGGCGGTAACCAGTAAGGCTCCATTCAAGCTGCAGCCCCCGCTGCTCCCCAATGGCAAGGCCGACATTAATGACATGTCGCGGGGCGTTGTCCGTCTTTCCATGCCCGACATCAATGACGCCTACCCCGAGGCTGAAGAAGCGGAACGTCGCCGCATCATTGACGAGCATGTACGGTATCAGGTCGGGATGCTTCATTTTCTCCAGCATGACCCGTCGGTTCCCGAGGCGGTGAAGACGGATGCTCTCTCGTGGGGCTTTTGCCCGGACGAATGGCCCGAGCATGGTCACTTGCCGGAGCAGATCTATGTCCGCGAGGCGCGGCGGATGGTGGGCCGGCACGTGTTTACTCAAAACGACACTCGCCTCACTCCCGACGACGTTCGAATCCCGTTGATTGCCGAGAGCATCGCGATCGGCGACTACTCGCACAACTGCCATGGGAGTGGCCGCGAGGGGACGCGGTTCGAGGGGACTCATACTGGGGAGTTCTATGAACGGAATGCCCCTTACCAAATTGCTTATGGAACATTGGTTCCCAACGAGGTGACGAACCTGCTTGTTCCGGTGGCGGCCAGCGCCAGTCATGTCGGCTTCGGGGCTCTGCGACTTGAGCCGGTATGGACCGGGATGGGTCAGGCCGCTGGACTAGCAGCGCATCTGGCACTGGCCCAGGATCGCCCGAACGTGCAATCGGTCTCAGTGCCGGAACTGCAGACGTTGCTCCATCGGCAGGGCGCCGCCACCCTTTACGTCAGCGACGTCCCGCCGGGGCATCCCGACTTCGTCGCGGTGCAGTGGATCGGGGCCCTTGGGGGTTGGCATGGTTTGCTCAAGCCGCGAGATGGGATTCATCCCGATTGGACGACACGTTTCGGCCAATACTGTGAACCTTTCCCCGACCATCAAGTGGATTTAGAAAGCCCCATCAACGACGCTCTGCTTGCCCGCTGGCGCGAGGTTTTGCCCGAGGCGAAGCATTCTCTACTCAAGTCCGCATCCGCGACCGCTCGCACTCGAGGCGAACTATTGCGCATTCTCCACGGGGCGGACGAATCATCCACGGACGAAGCGAGTGACCGCCAATGACAATGGTTGCCGA
>JBJHCD010000225.1:0-6245 GCA_050485845.1 Pirellulaceae bacterium
GTTCGCGGAATCATGATCCTGGCTTATGGGTTATTCGCCTATGCCTGGTTCCTCGTCACTTTGTTGTACCTGATCGGGTTTCTGGCCAATCTTGGAGTTCCTCGATCCATTGATGGTCCGGACCTGGCCGCTGCCCAATGGGCCGTTCCGGTCAATGCCTTGCTCCTGTTGGTGTTCGGCGTGCAGCATAGTGTCATGGCACGCCCTGGATTCAAACGCTGGTGGACCACCATCATTCCGAAGTCGCTGGAGCGGAGTACGTTTGTGCTGATCACCAACGTTATTTTCGCGGGACTCTTCGCTTTTTGGCAGCCCCTCGGCACCACGATTTGGCAGATCCATGGTGGGCCCGCAGCGGTTGTGGTCTGGGCTTTGTTCGGAGCCGGCCTGTCCGTGGCGCTTATTTCGACCTTCTTGATTGACCACTTCGAGCTGTTTGGGGTCCGTCAGGTCTGGTCGGCGGCACGAGGTCGCGAGCATCACCCTCCCCATTTTCATGTTCGAGGGTTCTACCGCCTCGCTCGACATCCACTGATGTTCGGCTTTCTGCTCGCCTTTTGGGCGACGCCTCACATGACCTTGGGGCGGCTTCTTTTTTGCGGCGTGATGACGGTTTACATCCTGATTGCCCTTCGATTGGAGGAGCGAGATCTGGTCCACTTCCATGGTGACGCCTATCGGGATTACCAGAGGCAGGTCCCGATGCTATTTCCGACGCCTGGCCGCGTCTGGTCCAACCCATCCAGCCAAGACTAACCCGTGGCGCGGGTACCCGGGGCTATCCCTGCGGCTCGCGCCTCGGGCTTGGGGGGAAGAGACTCGACAATTGGATGAGTTGCCGGTTACAGTAGGGGCGACGGTTCAATGGACTCAAAGCCGACGGGCCCAAAGCAACTCAGCCCACGACAAATCGGCCCAAAGCAAATCGGCCCAAAGCAAATCGGCTCGAAACACAAGATCGGCAATGGAGGCAACGGATGGGAGTGCCGGGGAGGGCGTGGCGAGTTCTGGCGGGACGTGAATTCGGACTCGCCTTTCTGCTCATCGCCGTCCTGGCGGGCGTCGGCGCGGTAAATCCCGCCTTCCTCTCCCCCGCCAACCTCCACGACATGCTGATCCATGCCTCGGCCGTCGCCATCGTCGCCTGCGGCGTGACCCTCATCGTGCTGACCGGCGAAATCGATATCTCCGTCGGTGCCGGCATGGGCCTACTGGCCGTCGTCCTGGGACTCCTCTGCTCCCCCAGTCATGCCAACCTCTCGGTCCCCCTCGCCGTCCTCCTGACACTCCTGCTCGGTACAACACTCGGATGGCTCAATGGCCTCCTTGTCACCTGGGGCAAGGTCCCCTCCATCATCGTCACCTTGGGAATGATGAGCATCCTGCGAGGAGCGACGGAACTGGCGATGGGAGGACGCTGGATCACCGACCTTCCTCCCGATCTGAGGTACCTGGGGACGGGGAGCGTCCTGGGAATCCGGATCAGTATCCTCACGGCCTTGATCGTTGCCGTGCTGCTCATGATCACGCTCCGCCGCACGCCGCTGGGCCTGCGAATCCATGCCGTCGGCAGCAATCCCCAGGCCGCGCGACTCGCCGGGCTCCCCGTGGACCGAATCAAACGCCTCACTTTCTTGATCACCGGCCTGCTAGTTGCCGTCGCCACCGTCGTCACCGTTCCACAACTCGCGGTCATCGAATCCGGAGTTGGTGTTGGATTCGAGTTGCTGGTGATCACCTGCGTCGTGGTGGGAGGAACCGCCATCTCCGGAGGCCGAGGCACTCTGGTGGGGACGCTGCTGGCCGTCGCCCTGCTGGGACTGGTTCGTACCGCACTCATCTTTCTGAAACTTGGAGAGGGGGCGGTCTACTGGGAACGAGCCATCCAAGGAAGTTTCATCCTGCTCGCCGTACTTGCCGACCGCACCGCCCGTCGCTCAGGCCATGGCCGGGAGGAGGAACCATGAGCGACTCGACCTCCCCCTCTCCCCATTCCGAAACCAACTCGCCTTCAACCGATGCCGAGCGGAAATGGTGGTCGAGCGGAATGAGGGGGGCCAATCGCCTTTTTTCCCAACTCGGCCCGTGGGGCCACGAACTGGTACTCGCCTCCCTCCTGCTGACGCTCGGTCTGATCGCCGCGTGGCTCGAGCCGATTATCATGCGTCCGGCGACCCAAGTGGAACTCTCTTCACACATGTGGGAATTGGCGATCGTCGCCATTCCCATGACCTTGATCTTGATCACGGGAGGGATCGACTTGTCCGTCGGTTCCACCATGGCCCTTTCGGCCGTCGTCTTCGGCCTGCTTTACTCCGCTGGCACGGGCCTTCCCTTCGCCGCGCTGGGAGGCGTGGCAACCGGACTGGGAGCCGGACTTCTAAACGGCCTGTTTGTGGCCTATGTGCGAGTTCATCCGCTGCTGGTGACTCTGGCGACACTGGCCGCTTACCGAGGCGTGGCGGAAGGGATCAGTCAGGCTCGAGCCATTTCTGGCTTTCCAGCGGAATGGACGAACCTGGCGGAGTGGCAGATTCTTGGCATTCCCCTCGGTGGATGCCTGTTTCTCCTTGCCATGGCCCTGGGAACCATCCTCCTCTCGCTAACTCCCCAGGGCCGCTACTTGTACGCCATGGGACATAATGCCATCGCCTGTCGCCACGCGGGCATTCCGGTGCAGCGAGTTCGATTGGCGGTCTATGCAGCATCTGGACTGGCGGCTTCCGTCGCCGGTCTCCTCTTTGTCGCTCGCCGCAACACCGCCAAGGCGGATATTGCCATGGGACTCGAACTGGAAGTCATTACCGCGGTCGTCCTCGGCGGGACCAGCATCTTCGGAGGTCGCGGACACCTGGTGGGGACCTTGCTGGGAGTCCTGCTGATTCATGAATTGCGCGAGTTCGTCAGTTGGCGGTGGCATCAGAACGAGCTGACTTATATCGTGGTGGGAATACTGCTGATGGGCTGTGTTCTCCTGAATAACCTCCTCACGCGCTCCACTTCGCCACTTCAAAGTTAAAAAGGTCAATCGATGCCCTGGACTCTGTCCCGCCGTGACACGTTGCGACTGCTGGCCGCCACCCCGCTGATGATCTCCGGCTGCTCCCCATCGTCCTCCCAGTCGTCAGGAGGAGCCACTGGAGCGGGAAAAATCCGAGTCGGCCTGCTTCCCAAGAAGAAGGGGCTCCCGTACTTCACCTCCTGTGCCGAAGGGGCTCGGCAAGCCGCCGAGGAACTGGGGAACATCGACCTGATTTACGATGGCCCGACGGACGGTTCCCCGGAAAAGGGGGCCGAAATGATCGAGAAATGGACATTGCAAGGCGTGGATGTCATCGCCGTGGCGCCGAACGACCCCGAGGTGATGGCTCCCGCCATGCGGAAAGCAAGGGCCAAAGGGGTTCACGTCATCACCTGGGATGCCGATGGCCTTCCCGACGCCCGCTCCTGGTTTGTGAACCAGGCGAGTGCCCAAGAGATCGGCCATGCCCTGGTCGACACCCTGGTGGAAGACCTGGGAGGACCGGAACAAGCGAGCGGAGAAGTTGCCATCGTCACGGCCTATCTGACGGCCGCGAATCAAAATCAATGGATCGAGCACATCCGGGAACGCCTAGGGGAGTATCCCGATCTCTCCCTGGTGACCATTCAACCCTCGAACGAGGACCAAAAGCTGGCATTTCAGGTCACGCAGGACCTGCTCAAGGCCTACCCGAAACTGCTGGGCATCCTGGCAATCAGCAGCGTGGCGTTTCCGGGGGCCGCCGAGGCGATTCAGCAGGCCGGCCAAGCCGGCAAGGTCCAAGTCCTGGGGCTCTCCACCCCCAACGACATGCGCCGGTACGTGACCGACGGAACCGTCCGGTCCGTCGTCTTGTGGAACACGGAAGATCTCGGATACCTCACCATCCGGGTCGCCGCGGCGCTCGCTCGAGGTGAACTCACTTCGGAGTCCAGTCATTTTGAGGCCGGGCGACTCGGTCAGCGGGAGATCCAGGGGGATCACATCCTGCTGGGAGATATTCTCGTCTTCCGCCAGGACAACATCGACCAGTATCAGTTCTAGGCGGCACCCACCAACTCGCGCAATTTCGACGCATGGCCGGCCTGGCCGAATGAGACCATGCGGTCCATGCAAACCTTCTTCATGGCCTCGCGGGCCGGCTTGAGGTAGTCGCGAAGGTCGAATTTTTCGGGGTGTTCCCAAAGCACCTTGCGAATGGCCGCCGTAATCGCCAAGCGGTTATCCGTGTCGACGTTGATTTTCCGCACGCCGTGCTGAATTCCACGCTGAATCTCTTCCACGGGAACGCCCCAAGTCGGCTTGATCTTGCCCCCGAACTGATTGATCAGGTCCTGCAGTTCCTTGGGAACCGAAGAACTGCCATGCATTACCAGGTGAGTATTGGGGAGCTTGGCGTGGATGGCCTCGATGCGATCCATCGCCAACACGTCGCCGTCCGGTTCGCGAGTGAACTTATAGGCCCCGTGACTGGTTCCGATCGCCACGGCCAACGCATCGACGTTCGTCGCCTCGACAAACTGTGCCGCCTCGTCCGGATCGGTCAGTAGCTGGTCATGAGACAGTACCCCTTCGGCACCATGACCATCCTCTTGCTCGCCCTGTCCCGATTCCAAGGAACCGAGGCAGCCGAGTTCTCCTTCCACCGAGACCCCTCGAGCGTGCGCCAAGCGAACCACTTCGGCCGTCACTCGGACGTTGTAGTCGAACGAAGCCGGCGTCTTGCCGTCCTCTTCGAGCGATCCATCCATCATCACGGAAGTAAAGCCGTTCTCGATCGCGCTCATGCAGGTTGCCACGCTGTTGCCGTGGTCTTGGTGCATGACGATCGGAATCTGCGGATAGAGTTCGGCGGCCGCCAACATCAGGTGGCGGAGATAGGCGTCTTGCGAGTAAGCTCGAGCCCCTCGAGAAGCCTGGACGATGACCGGCGAGTCCGTCTCCTTGGCGGCCTCCATGATCGCCTGAATCTGCTCCATGTTGTTCACGTTGAATGCCGCCACTCCATAGCCATTTTCAGCCGCATGATCGAGCACGACGCGCAGGGGTACCAGAGCCATCTTTTTTTCCTCCTCGGGAAGCCATGTGCCCCACACGCTGGTCAACATTGACCCGTCGGATACCGTCGGACGGCTGACAGGTCGACGGAGGGGGCATATTCTAATCCACCAAATTTTCCATTTGCACAGCCGGTTCGCATTATCCCGATGGAGGCAAATCATCGCAACCCCATCGGACCGCACCGTTTAGAGTCCGCCGGGCATTCACGGACCGGCATGGTGGGACCTTTCCAACGGCCAAATTCCGACAGAGGCAGAATCTAGTCCGCTGGCGTGGCAATAGGGGAGTAGGGAGTCTCTTCCCGAAAGAGATCGTCACGCTGCGTCTGAGCGACGCGAACGAGAAAGAGCGTGGTTTCCTCGTCCCGGTTGAAGAAACAGCGACCAATTCCAATCGGCTCGGCCCCGCTCGAGACGATCAGTGTCTGTCCCGGTTCGAGGGTCGTTTCCATGCGGAGACTGTCGAATGCTTTGCGATCGCGGCCGAAATCGAGTCGCCAGACTCCCTCCGTGGCGACTCGGCGATTCCGCGCCTCACCATGCTCGATTTCCGGCGTCAGCTCGAGTCGCACGCGTCCATCTCCCTTGGGGAAACTACGCACGGAAAACATGCACTGTGCCTTCTCGAACGTTTCCCCTCGAGTCCCCCCTTCTTCGTTCACCAAGACGTGGACTCGCTCCTCAATTGGTCCAGCGGTCACCGAGGACCGAGCCCCCGAGCGACTGTGGATCCGGTGAGGCATGTGGTGGGGACTGACCTGCTGTTCCACTTGAGCAAAATCGGGATTGGTAAGGTCCAGCTCCTCTTGTCGCTTGTCCAGCAATTTCTGAAGTCCTACCGGCAGCTGAACTCGAGTCACCCCGCAGCGCAGCCCATTGTCATGGAGTTGACGTCGCATCTCCGTCGGCATGATCTGCTCGTCCACCTCGCTCCATAATTCCACGAGTTCATCCCGGAGATCGGGCGTGGTACGGACGAAGGCGACTTCCAGAACCACCGAGTCGGGAGACATTTTGGGAGGGCGCAGTTGCCAGTTTTCCGTGCGGGAGGGCTGGGCACTCCAGCGACTGCAGGCCGGCAGGCAGACTAGCAGCACGACCACGATCCCCCATAGGTGACCGAACCGATTCCAGCAGTCGCTTTGATCTTGTCGGAACATAGT
>JBJHCD010000225.1:6255-7949 GCA_050485845.1 Pirellulaceae bacterium
GAACATAGTCGTACTTCAGCGGCCAAGCGGGGGACGAAAATGCCAATCGTTGGGTGAGCTGGGAAGAGAGCCGGACCCTGTCTTGTAACATCCTTCCAACATCCTTCGGTCCAGAACCGAGACCGCCGATGGGAGAACCTCCGCGCGACGTTCCTGGACCATGCGCGAGACGGCCTGCGCGGGGGGGACGATAGGCAACCGCGGCATTTTCGTCAAGGTCGATCGCCCGGTCAAGAAACTCGACAAGAACTCGACACTCAGGAATTCCGAGAACCTTTCAGCAGACCAACCGCCGCCGGTGTAGGATAACGTGGCTCGACCCACCTTGGCTCAGGATCGTTCTGGCATCGGGAAATCCGTCTCCCGTGTCTGCCGAACCTTGGGGTGAGGGGAGGCGACGCTCCCCCATGCAATCGATCGACAGTATCAGCACGACCCTCTCGAACTTTTTGGAGCATCCACTCATGACAGGACTTCAGCTCGACTGGACCTTCCTCGTTCTCTCTCTGGCACTTCTCGGCACGGTCACCTCGCGGGCCCAGGAGACGAATTCACCCGAACCAGGGCAACAAGTGGCCCGGGAGGCGACCGTCGAAGTCAACGATCAGAAGATCACCATCCACTACTGGCTGTATCTCCCTCCTGACTCGGCCGCCCAAAAGTCTCTCCCGCTGCTGATTTTTCTGCATGGCGCCGGTGAACGTGGGAAGAATTTGGAGTTAGTCCAGAAGTGGGGCCCCCCTCAACAAGTCAGCGAGGGGCAGGAGTTGCCTTTCCTGCTGATCTCCCCGCAATGCCCGGAAGGAGAAACGTGGAATGTCGAGGCCTTGGACAAGCTGATCGACCGGATTATCGAGGAGTTTCCCGTGGACACCGAACGACTCTATTTGACAGGCCTCAGCATGGGAGGTTATGGAACCTGGAACCTGCTGGCCCATCGTCCTGACCGCTTCGCGGCGGCGGTTCCGATTTGCGGTGGAGGGGATCCCGCCACGGCTGAAAAGCTGAAAGAAATTCCCATTTGGGCCTTCCATGGGGACCAAGATACCGCCGTGCCGCTGGAAAAAAGTCAAGAAATGGTCACTTCGATCCAGAATGCCGGCGGAAAACTCGTCATATTAACAGTGTACCCCGGTGTCGGACATAATTCGTGGTCGCCCACCTATGACAATCCCGAAGTCTATCAGTGGCTTCTTCGTCATCGGCGAGGGACCGAATGACACCTGGGCTTGCAGGCGAGCTTTCGGCCTGCGGGATGCGTGGAACCGGTCGAAACGGGTCTCCGTGACCGCCGCCGAGAAGCGTATCGTCAGCAATTTCCCTTCGCCAAGTAACTTTCAATGGGGTAGCAGTGAAATGGACAGGCGAGAATTGACGGCGGCAGCCGAGGGAGAACCGACCCCGGGGGATGAAACGAGCTTGGTACTCTTGGACCAAGCTCAGGCCTACCTACGCTCGATCCTGCAGGACAACGTCCCCAACTCGAAACTCTGTGAGTCGTGGAGCGAGTTCTATCGCATCTACAACGAACTGATTCGGCGATACGTGATCGCTCGCCAAGTCCCCGCCAATGACATCGACGACTGCATCCAAGAGGTCTGGACCGCCATCGCTCGACATCTGACCGATTTCGAACATCCTCGGGACCGCCCCGGATTGCGAGCTTGGCTGTATCAAGTGGTCCGCAGCAAGGC
>JBJHCD010000226.1:0-7917 GCA_050485845.1 Pirellulaceae bacterium
TGGGGTGCCGCAAATCTCACTTTCATGCCACTTGTCGCGCCATGATGCGAATGACGTGGGCCGGCCGCTGTTTGTTCCGGGTGAGCTTGGCACTGCTTGTCGGTTTGCTTGGGGCCGGACGTGGACAGGCCCAGCAGACTCGCCCAAACATTGTTCTGATCATGACCGACGATCAGGGCTATGGAGACCTCGGTTGCCACGGCAACACCATGATTCGCACCCCGCACCTGGATGCCCTGCACGGTGAGAGCCTCCGTCTGACGGACTTTCATGTCGATCCGACCTGCTCGCCGACTCGAGCTGCCTTGCTGACCGGTCGCTACTCGACGCGAACCGGGGTCTGGCACACGGTGATGGGCCGTTCGCTGCTCTACGAGGATGAAGTGACTCTGGCGGACATTTTGGCTCGCGACGGCTATCGGACCGGCATCTTCGGCAAGTGGCATCTGGGAGACAACTTTCCCTTTCGTCCGGAGGATCGCGGATTTCACGACGTGGTCATTCATGGGGGAGGTGGAATCGGACAGACTCCCGATTACTGGGGAAACAGCTATGTCGATGATCACTTTCTGACCAATGGGACCTGGAGGCCCTACCAGGGTTACTGCACCGACGTCTTTTTCGAACAGGCCCTGCGGTTTATTGAGCGGAATCGAGACCGTCCGTTCTTTGCCTACATACCGACGAATGTCCCCCACTCACCTTACGTCGCGCCCGAGGGACTGGACGGGGCCTATCGAGAACGTGGAGTTCCCGAGCCGATGGCCAGTTTCTACGGCATGATCGAAAACTGCGACACGAATATCGGTCGCTTGCGAGCGAAGTTGCGGGAGTGGGATCTGGAGCGGAATACGATCTTGGTGTTTCTCACCGACAATGGCACCGCGGCCGGAGTCGCTCGAGCAGGCGCCGGGTCCGATGAGACTGCGGACCCAAATCGCTGGAGGGGATTTAACGCGGGCATGCGGGCACAAAAGGGCTCGCCTTACGACGGGGGGCACCGGGTCCCGTGCTTTATCCATTGGCCTGCCGGAGGACTGACGGGAGGTCGTGATGTCAATCAACTGACAGCTCACTTCGATCTGCTTCCCACGCTCCTGGATTTGGCCGGAATCGACTTCGAGTCTCCTCTTTCGCTGGACGGGAAGAGCCTGGTGTCCCTGCTGCGCGGGGAGGAGGAGGATTGGCCCGAACGGACGTTGTTTGTGCACACGCAGCGCGACGAAATACCTCCGAAATGGGTGCAAAGTGCCGTGTTGACCAAACGGTGGCGGCTGATGCATGGCCGAGAACTCTACGATATCCAAGCCGATCCGGGCCAATCGGCCGACATCGCGGCCGACCATCCGGAAGTCGTGGACGAACTTCGCGAGCGTTATGAAGATTGGTGGCGATCACTCGAACCCGCGTTTACCCGCTACCCGCGCATTGTGCTGGGAGGCGACAGTGCCGAGAGCGTGCAACTGAACTGCATGGACTGGCATGCCCCTTTGGCTCAGATTCCCTGGAATCAGCCGATGATCGATCGCTTGCCCGAGGCGAATGGTTACTGGATGGTCGAGGTCGCTCGACCAGGTCGCTATGAGTTCGTTCTCCGACACAAGCCCCAGCAGGTCGCGTTCGCTCTCCAGGCTCAGCAAGCCCGAGTGCGCTGTGACGATCTGGAAGTGGTGGAACCCGTGACGGAGGGCGCCGATCATGCGCGTCTGGAACTGCAGTTGCCCGCCGGTCCCGCTCAGCTTCAAACTTGGCTCGAGTCGAATGACGGTTCCGCGTCGCGGGGAGCGTTTTTCGTCGACATCCGCTATCTGGGCCGGTAGAGTTGAGAGGGCGATCGATGGTTCAAGTCGGCCACGGCTTGCGGAGCCATGCCTTGCGGAGACATGCCTTGCGGAGACGTGGTGAACCGAGTTCGACTGCCAGACTCTACTGTTGCGGAGGAGGAAGTGATGCTGCAGTTCCAACAATCGGGGCCCCGCCTGTGCGATGGGATGTCGCGACGCGACTGGTTGCGGATCGGTGCCCTGAGCTTGGGTGGAATCTCGCTGCCGCAATGGCTGGAATCACAAGCTCGCGGCGACCAGATGCCGAGCGGAAAAGCGAAGTCGGTGATTGTGTTGTTCAACACGGGGGGAATCCCGCACCACGAGACTTGGGATCCCAAGCCGGACGCGCCCGAGGAAATTCGGGGTCCGTTCGGAGCGATCCCCACGCGTACGCCCGGCCTCTTTGTTGGGGGGCTCATGCCACGAACTGCCCAACTGACAGAGCAGATCGCCGTGGTGCGGACAATGGTTACCGGCGACAACGCTCACTCGACTAGCGGCTACCAGATGCTGACCGGCGTGCCGCATGTGCCGCTCAATCGAGAAAATGCGGGGCCGGGCAAACCGAATGACTGGCCATCCTCCAATGCTTTGGTGCGAGCCCTTCGGCCTCCGCGTGGAGGCCTGCCGTCGTCAATCGCGCTTCCTCGGCGACTGGCCAACAATGGCGGCCAAGACCCTTGGCCAGGGACGGACGCCGGTTTCCTTGGACGGCATCTCGACCCCTGGCTGCTGGAATGCGATCCGTCCGCCGAGGACTTTACGGTCCCGGGGGGAGTGTTTGCCGAAGGGATGAGTTTCCAGCGACTTGGGAACCGTCGCACACTACTCGAACAATACAATGGCCGGCTGAACCAGTTGCATCGGAGTGCCGCCGTTCAGAACTTCCACACCTATCAACAACAGGCACTCGATTTAATCGGTGGAGGCCGCGCCCAACAGGCCTTTGATCTGACTCGGGAACCCGACGCCGTGCGGGAACGTTACGGAATGAATCGACAGGGACAGAGTGTTCTGCTGGCGAGACGTCTCGTGGAGGCCGGAGTTTCCCTGGTTCAGGTCCACTGGGGAGCGCTCGACAAGAGTCGTCCCAACAGTGGTGGATGGGACACCCACATCAAGCACAACGAGAGCCTCAAGGACTGGTTAATGCCGATAATGGATCAGGTTTATTCGGCATTGATCGAGGATTTACTGCAGCGAGGAATGCTCGACGAGACGCTCGTCTGCTGGGTTTCCGAGTTCGGGCACACGCCGAAATTCAACGCTCGAGAAGGTCGGGACCACTGGGGCCGAGTATTCTCGATCGCCCTGGCGGGAGGAGGAATTCGAGGGGGAGTGGTGCACGGTTCCACGGACGCGCACGCCGCCGAACCGCGAGGGGATGTCGTGCGGCCCTGCGATTACTTGGCAACCGTGTTTCACTGCATGGGATTTTCGCCGGAGACCATGGTGCACGATCCCCAGGGCCGGCCGTTTCCCATTTCGCAGGGGCGAGTGGTGGAGTCCCTGTTGGCGTAGTCCGTCTGAGCACGGCCGGAAATTCCGCGGCAGCGAGCGGCTCGCGAACTCGACGCCCTGAAGCAAACCGGGGAGTGTGCGGCCTCGGAAGGTGCCCATGGAAGTGACGTTTCAGGATTCGGCCTCGGAAATCGTTCTTTGCTTGCCTGTAGCTGCTTAGTCGACTTCCGCTCAACGGGGGCGGGCCCCGTTGAGCGGGGATTTTGACGCGTGGGCGGGCTGGTAGCGGCTCCGGCGACTCCGTGGCGAACTTGTCATTTCACAAAATGCGCAACCTCAAAAACTCGCGCCTCGGTCTAGTGAGGATGCGAGTGGAGCGGTTGAGGACGGGGCGATCCCGACGGCTCGCGCCTCGGGCTAGTGAGGAAGGTGCCGACACCGACCCTCATTCCGCGTCTTTCGGCTGAATCAACTCGCGTAGCTTGGCCAGGCCTTCGAGATTCTCCCGCAGGCATTCCTCGACATCGCGCGTCTCTTGATGGCCGATGATCCCGATGGGGCCCTTGTAGCCGCTGGCCAGAACGGTTTGCAACATCTCTAGATCGTGTCGGCCTTGACCGACAGCCAGGATTTTGGGCTGAGCGTTGTCGTTCATTCCATTGAGATTCAGGCACAACAGATAGGGGACCATCAACGGCAATGCCGACTCGAAGTCCGCGATTCGGTCGTGGGCATGATGGAAGTTGTAAGCGATTCCGACGTGCCCCGCGTCGTGTTCCCGCCGCAGGTATTCACAGACGGCAACCAGGTTCTCCGGTTCTCCCCCCCAGCCGCCATGGTTGTAGAGTCCCAGTTCCAGTCCGAGCCGGCGAGTTTTTTCGACCAGGGGGAGCATCGCCTCAGCGGCGGCCCGGACCCTTTCTTCCTGATTCTCCAGATCGGGATTCGGCATGATCTGCCAGATTTGGGGCCGAATGTCATACTGGGCCAGCAAAGGCTCCAGCGCATCATGCCAGCTCCAAAAAGCGAAGAACTCGATGTCACGCTTTTGGTATTCGAGAATCTCCTCTTCGAATGTGGCGACATGCTCTTCTCGCCAGTCGTAAGCGACTCGGCGCAATCCCAACCGCCGGACCATCTCGGCCCGTTCCGCTGGACCGCGCCGCCGAATGTCAAAAGGAACAATGCACCAGGCAACCAGATTTTCGATGTCCAACGGGTGCCCGTCCGTTGTTGCCGTGTTACCAGGTGCTGTACTGTCGGGTTCTGTACTGTCGAGTGCTGTATTGTCGAGTGCTGTACTGTCGGCATTCCGAGGCAAGTACAGGTCGACCTGGTCATGCATCGTGTAGAAACGAAACTGTTGTCCATCATGGACGACGATGCCGCTGGACTTGTTCTCCTCGCGCGGGATCAAGGGGTTCGCTGAATACTTCTCCCAGGTTCGCAAGTCCTTGGAGACGGCGATGGCGGGGGCCCACAGGCGTGAACCCGCTTGGGAGCCATGATAGTAGGCGTAGTAGTGGCCCTGATACTTGATCACTTGATTCAGCGCGATCAAGTCCTGTTCGAACTGGTCGGGGCCGGGGACCATCACCGGCTCGTCCTGCACGTGTCGCCAGATCGCCAGGTCGCTCGAAGTCGCCAGCCAGATTCCCTCGTCCCGCCGCTCGTACAGAAGGTACCAGGTTCCTTCTTCATGCCAGGCCGTCGGCGTGCCATAAGGGCCTGGTTCGATCGGTTCACCGTCGGTCCGCCGGATGTCCAGCGGTCCGACTCGGTCCCAGGCAATCCCGTCGCGGGAAGTCAACAAATGGGCCTGATCCTCTCGGCCCTCGGCAAACATGTACAGTGTTCCCTCATGCGGAACGACGATCATGTCTTCAACCCAGTGGGGGCCGGAGAGTGGATTCTCGGGGTGGCGTTCCCAATGAATGCCGTCCCGAGACGTCGCCAGGCCGAGTTGTTTCAGGCCTTCTCGAGTGCCATCGTAGCCGGTGTACCACATCCGCCAGGCGGGCTGACCTTCAGGTGCCTCGGGATCGAAGAGAATCCAACCTCGCTCACGAATCTGGGCATCCCAGTTGCCCTCGCCCGCCGCCTCGAACAGTGGATTGGCGGGATGGGCCTGGAAATCGACCAACTCCGCGGGAAACTCATGCTGCGCGAATACCGCAGCCGAAAGCCCGATCCAGAATACCGCAACCGAAAGTCCGATCCAAAGGAGCAGACCTCCCCCAATTATTCGTCCCAGCCTATTCATAAGTTCTTGTTCCTTCGGTGATGGATGACTGCAATCCGCAGTTCACAGCAGTCAGCCGTCTATTGAATGAATACAGGCATTCAGCCGACCCACTGTCATAGCCATCTGGTGACTCGCTCGTAAAATCCAGCGTTCTATTCCGTGACAACTTCGGCGAGTTAGGGATCGATGACGTTGATGCCGCGCAAATGAACGTCCAGGAATGAAACGATCTCACGGTACTTGTGCGGGTCGTATTGTAACAGGTCCTGGTGTGCCGCACCTTCGAAGAGAACCAGTTCTTTCGGTTCATTCGCGGTCTCGAAGAGCCGCCTTGTTTCCGGCAACGTGGTATGTGCGTCGCAGTCACCCGCGGCAATCAACACGGGGCACCCGATGCTCCGAACATGATCGATCGGTCGCACAAGCGCTGGGGAGATGCCGAGACGTGGTTTCAACTGGGCCAACAATACAGGCGTCAGCACGCGGCTCAGCACGCCCAGTCGGATTGCGACTCGGTTATGTACGGCCTCGTCCAGAGTTGGATAGACTGATTCGAGCACCAGCGCATCAATCCGCGGGGGAGACGCCAGTAATGCAGCGGCGCCGCCGAGAGACCAGCCGACAATGCCGATTCGATGGTCCGGTGTTCTCTCCCGAACGAAATCCACGGAGGGCCCGACCCCAAAACGCTCAAGATACCCAGCCGTGATGTTCTCGCCAGGTGACTCGCCATGGGCCGGGAGATCGACAAGCAGGATTGCATAGCCGGCATCATGAAACACTTTGGAGCGACCCAGCATGGCACGGCGGTCGGTGCGAATTGGGTGCAGGAGAATCACCGTGGCCGTCGCGCCCTCGCGTGGAATATACCACGCCGCGAGGTCCGATCCGGTTTCGGATTCGATGACGACGGATTCGACCGAGTATTCGCTGGGGGGCGACCCCACGAGGCGATTGGCCGGCGACACGATCGCGCCGGAGACGAACCATGTCACGCCGGCCAGCACCATGGCCGCCACAACGCAGGTAGCCGGAATCAGGCGCCTGAGTCGATGCCGATTCATCCAACCGGTCGAACGGAGTTGTGCGAAAATATTCGAGCTATTCGTACTGGTCAATCTCTGGAACGGCTTCCGGATACTCCTCGCGTACTTTCTTTCCGGCAAAGACGACATGCACTGCGTCACGTGCTTTGGCGTCCGGACCATCCAGGAACATAGTCACTCCCGCGGAACGTCTGTAGATGAATCCCTCGGTCTCCAAAGCTGCAATGGCGCGATCCAAGTCGTTTTCGTTCAGGATGATATCGACATCACGCGTGTTTCGAACTACCGATTCATCAACCTGGGCAACCCAGTGCTGAACCGCATTGCCGCCGACCACGGCATAGGGAATGTCTGCGGAATTCAAGGCCCGAGTTACTCGGCGGAGTCGGTCCTTCACCTTTTCCACGGCTCGTTCAATCCTCTCCCAGAGGGCATCCCCCGTATACTTGATTTCAATCATCGTCTCAGGCCTCCCATCTCAGGACAGCGACGGCCACCAAGGCAAGCGGATATGTGTGGTTCGTGCGCGGCGATACGCGAGCAGCCGCGTCTCTCGGGTGCCTGTCCTCATGTTACGCCGAGGGATAACCGACAGACAACGGGAAGTTGTCGTGAAAAGCGAAAAACTCCCGGAGCTTTCAGCGGGCTTTCCGAACAAACTCACGAAGACGGAATCCAAGCTGCAGTGGAGCCGATGAAGAAACAAAAAATGCCCAGCCGCCGCGGCCATTCGATGACTGCGGCGGCGGACATTGTTTATCTCGCAAGACAGGTCGGCTCGCCTGCGAGCCGATGTCAGAGGTTCCGATGATGGCGGTCCCGTGGGATCATGCCAGGCGAGTCGCGTACCGAGTGTCTGACTCGAATGCTCCACCGCTGTCGGTGATCACCACGTCGGCCACTTTCGGGCGCCGACGATCATCGGATTGCGGGCTGACTACTAGTCCTCTTCCACCTCGCTGGGGAGACCTTCATAAAGATCGTCCAACTCCAGCGACGACTCAGTGACCTCGTCCTCGTCCGCGGTTGCCTCTCCTTCATCTTCACTCTCGACGGACGCCTCTTCCTCGTCGTCGCGAGTGGCCTCTTCGTCCGCCGGTTCGGGCGCGGGAGCAGGCTCTTCCGCGTCATCCGTCGCCGGTTCATCCGTCGCCGGCGCTTCCTCTTCTACCGCTTCCGGTTCCGGATCGGCGGCAGGAGCTTCTTCTTCCGGCGCGGCCTCGGCAGGTTCCGGAGCGTCATCGGCATCCTCCTCGGCCGGCGTGTCACTGGGTGAAGCATCCGGCTCAGCCTCGGGTTCCGGTTCCGGCTCGGGAGCAGGTGGCGGGACGCTAGCGAC
>JBJHCD010000227.1:0-7916 GCA_050485845.1 Pirellulaceae bacterium
GTTCACCGTCGCGGCCGAGGAGATTATTACGGTGGAGTACAGTTACAAGTACGACGAGAGTCGATTTTCCGAGATGGCTCGAGACGCCGGCCTCATGCTTCAGCGGCGGTGGACGGATCGCCAGGACTTCTTCAGCGTCGCCTACTTGGAACCCGTTGCCGAGCAGATATCGTAGTGGTTCGAGAGTGGTTCCATTACGATGATGAGCCTTGCAATCGGTGATCCTGGAACGTCATTTTGTGCTGACTGACTTCGGTCGCCGCGTCCCGTGGGAAGGACGAGGGATTTCATGGACACGCTCCTTTCGGCCTACCTGCTGTTCGTCCTGCTCGGTGGGTTCGGCCTCCTGACGCTGCTGGTGATTCGTGGGCGAAGCATCTTCGTCGTGGCCCCGCTGTGCGCACTGGGCGTGTTGATTCTCAGCGGCGCCGACCCGCTGGTGGGCATGACGGAGCGATTCATGGGAGGTTTTGCGGACTACCTCCAAAGATTTTTCCTGATCTTTGCGTTGGGGGCCGCCTTTGGACGACTGATGGAAAAGTCGGGCGCTGCGACTCGGATTGCCGATGGAGTGGCAACCTGGTTGGGGCCCCGCTGGGCCTGTCTTTCTGTTGTGCTGGCCTGCGCGGTGCTGACTTACGGCGGCGTCTCACTATTTGTGGTGGGGTTCTCCGTTTATCCCCTGGCCGTGCAGCTTTTCCGAGGAGCGGATCTTCCCAGGAGATTTATTCCGGCGGCAATCGCCTTCGGGTCCGTGACATTTACCATGACGTCGGCCGGTTCCCCGGAGATCCAGAATCTGATCCCCATTCGCTATCTGGTTGATGCCGAGACGGGAGACCCGTTAACCGATGCCCGGGCCGGTTGGCCGGTCAGTATCGTTGTCGCACTGTTGATGTTCTGCGCAGGACAGCTTTATCTGGAATGGGCGATTCGCCGTGATGTCGCCGGCGGCCATCGATTTGTCCCGCGACCGGGCGACCCACGGCATGCAACCGAGGAACAGGTGGCATCCGTTCCTCGGCTTTGGCAGGCCCTGCTCCCCTTGATCGTCACCTTGTTGGCGCTCAACATACTTCCCCATCTTTTTGGCGTCATCGGGCATGGCCTGGCGAAATCGCTTGGCGTCGACATCTCGACACCTCCTGACCACGGGATAGGCTGGAGTGGTGCGTTCTGCCGTCTGCTGGCTGGATTTCCCGAGGACCCGACGCTGGCCATTTTTCTGGGCGTGGTCGCGGCCTTGTTGGTACTGAGGAACTATCTTGACACGCCTTGGACGCCGGTGAGCGACGGATTCGTGGATGGTCTGCTGGCTATCGGAACGACTTGTTCCGTGGTCGGATTTGGTTCCGCGATCAAGGATCTATCGGCCTTCCAACAAGTTGTGGATTGGGTGACCCACCTTCCCATGGAGCCTCTGGCCGGCGCGGCACTGGCCGTGGCCGTGATTGCAGGCCTGGCCGGATCGGCCTCGGGTGGTCAAGGGATCGCGCTGCCGATCATCAAGCCGATCTATGTGGATGGCCTCGATGTGGCACCCCGAGCGTTGCACCGAGTTGTCTCGATCGCATCCGGGTCACTCGATTCCCTGCCGGCCAATGGCTATATCGTGATGCTGGTGCGGAACATCTGTGGGGAAACACATGCTCGTGCCTATGGCCCGATTCTGGTCACGACGCTACTTATCCCATTGGTCGGCACGATGCTGGCCATCGGACTTTTTCGGCTATTTCCCGCTTGGGCCCAAATGTGACGGAGTCGTAGTGGAAGTGCCACCTGGAACTTTACCCGCCACTTATCGTTTCACCTTCTCCACAACAAGTCGGTGCTTCGGTATCGGTGGTCGCTTGCCGAGTTTCTGGAGGCTCTCCAGATGCAGATCGAGCGCTTCACAGGCGTGACCAAACGCATCGGCTAGCGTGTCACCGCTGGTGATGATGTCGGGTATGTCGGGAAAATCCACCGCGTAGGCCGGATCCTTGGCCTCATGGGTAATGGTAAAAATGAAACCGCGATACTCATGCGTCGTTTTCATGGCCTAACGCCCTCAACAATTTGCGGATGTCGGATGGATGCCAGGTCTTGCGACCGCCATGCGGTTTCACAATGGTCAGTAGTCGCCCATGGGCATGATGCCAGGTGCAATGGCTACCTCGCTGGTTGAAAAGCGCGAAGCCCTCGTACTTCAGCAAGGACTCGACTTCACTGAACCGGATGTTCCCCGGCGAGTTCCTCAACTTCTCGATCAGTTTCTCACGCCGAGCCACTGCTCCTTACCCTCGCTCATTACCCTCAAGGATGTCCCTCGAACCATACGATCGGACAACGGCTCACTGCATTAAACGACTCCGAAGGGACGATCCGCCTTATGTCTTAAGTATCGTAGGCCATGGACGCCCGCTTTGCTACACTACGAAAACCGATCGGGAAATGCGATCGGGAAAAGCAGTTGGAGGATACTCCGAAATCGCGTTCCGTCCAAAACTTTACAAGGACCGCTACCATGTCTCGCACGAATCGCCGCACCTTCTTGCAGCAGTCTGCCGCCTTGGGTCTCTCGGTTGGCGTTCATGGAACTCTCAGCCGCCGGGCCGTCGCGGCCAATGATCAGATCCGAGTCGCCTGCATCGGTGTTCGGGGACGCGGCAATGGGGTAATGCGCAGTTTTGCGGCCGAGCCAGACTGCGTCGTGACACACATCTGTGATGTCAACGAATCGGTGCGCGGCCAACGCGGTGAAGAGATGAAGCAAGCAACCGGGAAGATGCCCAAATTGGTCAACGATTATCGCGACCTGTTGAACGATGAATCCATTGATGCCTTTATGGTGGCCACGCCCGACCATTGGCATGCGATGTTGACGATCGAAGGCTGTTTGGCCAACAAGGACGTCTATGTGGAGAAGCCGGCGAGTCATAATATTGCCGAAGGCAAGCTGGCCGTGGCGGCGGCGCGGAAGCGAAACCGCATGGTGCAAATGGGGACGCAGCTGCGAAGTGCGGCCTACCTGCATGAAGCTCGCGAATATATTCAGAGCGGCGCCCTGGGTAAAGTCATCTACGGCAAGGCCTGGGAAACCGAACGCAATCAAGAGATTCGATTGGCTCCCAGCGGTCCTCCTCCATCCGGGTTCGATTACGAAATCTGGCAGGGTCCGGCCCCCGAACGCCCCTACAATCCGACGATTGTCGGCGGAGCTTGGCGGTGGCTGTTTGATTACGGCACGGGCGACCTCGGCAACGACGGAGTGCATCGCATCGACTTCTGTCGGTTCGCGATGGGACTGGAGCAGATGCCCGACTCCATCTCCAGCACCGGCGGCAAGTTTTTCTTCACCGACGACGATCAAGAATGGCCCGACACGATCCTGGTCAATTACGAGTATCCCGAGCACATCATTCAGTACGAAATGCGCCTCTGGTCGAAACCCAAACTGTTCGGTGCGTCGGAGGGGGCCGTCATTTATGGGGAGAACGGCTGGGTACTGCTGACCAATACGACGTGGACCGCCTACGACGCGGAGGGTGAGGTGGTGAAGCAGGGCCAAAGCAGTATCGGCCAGGCCCAGCAAGTCCACACTCGTAATTTTTTGGATGCGGTCCGAAGCCGCCGGCATGAATCACTGAACCAAGAGATCTACTCGGGCCATGTCAGCACGCTGATGTGCCACGCGGGACACATCGCTTGGCAGACGGGCAAGAAGCTAAAGCTGGACGCTGAGACGGAAACCTTCGACGATGCCGAGGCGAACCAGTATCTGGGGCGCGAGCATCGCAAGGGTTTCGAATTGCCAAGCTTGGGCTGACTCCCCAGGGGACAAGCTTCTGGTGTTGGTATCCTTGATGTCCGCAAGGTTTAACGGAGGCTAGGACCTGCTTGCACACTCCATTGGACCGCCGTCAATCGAGCGAGGTGCGGTCCGTCACTCCGCGGACCAGGCGATAGGGTGCCAGGAGGTTATCTCGCAGCGTTGTCGCCGTTCCCGTCGCTTGAAACAGAATCACGGTCACATCGTCGTGATCCAAGTTTTCGGCATGCGATTGACGAATGGAGTCCAGTAGCGAGGTGACGAGGCGCGACGGGTCCGAGACGTCTTGCTGTTGGGCCAGGGCCAGCAGGCCCTTCATCCCTAGTAGCTCGCCCGCAGCGTCCCGCGACTCGATCAGAGCGTCACTGTAGATCAGGACCAAGTCTCCTGGTTCCAGCGGCAATTCGATCGGCGGGTAATATGCTTGGTCATGTACCCCCAAGGGAGTACTGAAGATTCCGCTGCTCTCCGCGTCATCGGCTTGTAGTATGGACCAGCGATTCAGCTTGGCTTGGAAAAAGAGGGGTGGAGGATGGCCGGCATTGCAGAGGGTCAGTTTGCGAGCCGGCTGAAAAAACGTGGAGACCAAGGCGGTGGCGAACGCGCCCGAGTTCGAGACGCGTCCGAATTGCCGGTTCATCCCTTCCACCAGTCTCCCCTGGCGGATCAGGTTCACGTTTTTTCGCATCAAATCGCGAAGGGCGATCGCCAGGTCGGCGGCGGCTGGCCCATGTCCGCTCACATCGGCCAGTAGGAGACGGGTGATTCTTCCCGAGGCACAAGAGGAAATGTAATAGACGTCTCCCCCCGCCGCAGCCTCGCCATGGGGCTTACTGTAGACCCAAACCCGCAGACCGGGGACTTCAAATGTTTTATCGACGACCGAGTTGCCCCCCCACACTTCCATGCACTGCATCCGATCGGGGGCTTCGTTGGTTGGCGGGGATGCCGAGGACATATGTGCTGCTTGCCGGTTGGAGGATTGCGAGCCGAGGCGAGCCAAGCCGAGCCGACACTCGCTTACCATCACCTTAACCGATTCCAGCCCCTTGCACAGCCGAGGAAGAGCGACCATCGTTTGGGCGGGAGCCCATGCCGTCCCTTGTGACGCCGATTACTTGGACGTCGTCAGGTCGTCACAAACCGCTCGTGTGTGGGATATGGTCGGAATCGTTCGTAGCACCCATTTTCGCGCTCCGTCGAGTATGAACAGCAAGGGAATTCCCGCCCAAGCGAGGGCAAATACCGGCCACGGAACCGGTCCGGTACCAAGGAACCGCTGCATTGGAGGCAAATAGAGCACTGCCCATGAGAAGGCGATTTCCACCGCGATGCCAAGTAAAATGATGCGATTTCGGAACAGGCCCCCATCCAATCCGCTGGAAGTTAAGGATCGACGGCCGATTACATTGGGGATCTGCATCAATACGACGCTCGCCAACGTAATGCCCGTTGCTGCCCGATAAAGTGGATCATCAGCCTGCAGCTCCTCGCCCCAAGACCACCCACCTTGCAGCAGGACGAAGAAGAACATGAACAGCGACCAGCCAGCCTGAATCAATCCCAAGAACAAGTAGGCCGTTGCCATCACTGGCCAGGATAACAATTGTTGGCCGGCACCACGTGGTGGACGTTTCATGGTTTCCTGTTCGGGTGGTTCCTGGCCCAGGCCAATTGCCGGGAGGAGATCGGTTCCCAGGTCGATCGCCAAGATCTGAATGACCGTCAAGGCCAAAGGAACCGGCATGATGATGAACAGCAGGAATGGTACGATCTCGGGGAGGTTGCTGGACAGAACGTAGGTCGTGAATTTCTGTACATTGACAAAAACCCCGCGTCCTTCCTCAATGCCAGCCGCGATGGAGGCGAAGTTATCGTCCAACAGTACGATGTCCGCAGCTTCCCGGGCCACCTCGGTGCCGCTTTGTCCCATGGCAATTCCCACGTCGGCTCCCTTGAGTGCGGGTGCATCGTTTACTCCGTCCCCCGTCATGCAGACGACTTGGTTCAGATGTTTGAGGGCACTAACGATCTTCAGTTTCTGTTCTGGTGTTGTTCGGGCAAAAACCGCGACACCTTGGTTCAGACGCTCGGCAAGTTGTTCCGGTGACATCGACTCCAGCTCTGCGCCCAGAATCACTTTGCCTTGTTCCTCGTGCTGTCCGAGTATGCCACACTGTCGAGCGACGGCGGATGCAGTCACGGGATGGTCTCCCGTGATCATCACCACCTGGATTCCGGCCAGTTGGCAGCGATTCACAGCTTCTGGAATCTCTGCCCGCAACGGGTCGTCGAAAACGAGAAAGCCGGTTAATGTGAGCGACTGCTCCAACGATTCTTCCGGCGCGGAAGGTGCCGGCATCCGTGGAAGTCGGCGGTGAGCGACCGCGATGACTCTTTGGCCCTGGGCCGCGATACTCCGAACAATGGCATCCGATTGGGACAGCAACTGGGGATTGGCTGACTGCACTGTCCCTGCCACCGGACAGGAGATAGACCCGATCAGTGGCCGAAGTGACTCCCAGGCTCCCTTGACGGCGAATGTCACCTCCTTCTCATTGGCACAGATCCCTGCTTCTCGGCGTCGCTGAAGATCAAAGGGAAAATGTCGACGCGTGCCGCGGACGATCTCGGCCACGGCCGCCATGCCAACAAGTTCTTGGACTTGCTCGGCAATGACAACATCCATTGGATCGCCGTCCCAGATATGAGAATCGTTCGTCTCCGAGGAATCGCTCTGACCATCGCTTCGCGGGGCCGTGGCAACATCTGACCGATCGCGGACCTCCGAGGCGATCAGCGCGGTTTTCAATAGACTGGTCATTTGGGATGCGGGAAACTCTTCACCTTGGACGGGGGCAATTGCGCCGGCGATTGACAGCTCATTGCGAGTCAACGTCCCCGTCTTGTCCGTGCAGATGACATGCACGTCTCCCAAAGCCTCGACTGCTTCCAGGCTCTTGACCAGCACCTGTCTCCTCGACATTCGCCGGGCCGCCATCGAAAGTGATAGCGTGAACGTCGGCAGTAGTCCCTCGGGTACGTTAGCCACGATGATCCCGAGCATGAACACGATATTGACCCACAGTGGACGGCCGGTGGTCACTCCGTATGCAAAAAAGAGACTCCCCATCACGACCGCAATGACGGTGAGGACGCGGATCATCCGAGAGGTTTCCCTGGCCAGTGGAGAAGGGGGCCGGCGTACTTGCTCCGACAGAGCCGCGATTTTGCCAAATTCGGTTCTTTCCCCTGTCGCAAACACCACCCCAACCGCGCTACCTCGAAGCACGGAACAACCGGCGAAGGCAATGTTGGGACTCTCCGTGAATCGCCCGCGCCAAGCAGTACTGACCAGCGGCTGTGAACGCGATTCGCCGGTTAGCGGCGCGTTGTTGACCAGCAACTCCTCCGACTCCACCAACCGAACGTCAGCGGGAATTCGATCTCCTTCCGAGAGAATTGCGACGTCTCCCGGGACAAGTTGCTCGACGTTGATTTGCCCCTCCCGGCCATTCCTGCGGACTCGAGCCAATTGCGGCAAGTACCTGCGCAGCTCTTCCATGGCGCGTTCGGCGCGAATCTCTTGCACGAAGGCGAAAAGCGAGTTGAGCAGCGAGACGGCCAGCAGGGCCCAGCCCAATAAACGCATCCCTTCGCCCGGTTGCAGCGCGTCGGCCACGAAGCATGCGCCGACTGCCACGTCGAGAAGAATACTGAAAAAGTTGACGAACTTCTTCACCAGCGTCCTGACCCAGCGAAGTCGAGAGGGAGGTGAGAGCTGGTTTGGACCGACTGCGCGGAGCCGCGACATGGCTTCAGCATCCGTCAGACCGGCTTGACTGCTGCGGAGTAACTCGAAAACGTGTTCCGGAGTAGCTTCGTGAACTTGCTCATATATGGCAACCATGGAGAACCTCAAGGTTCGGTCGCGGCCCATTCCCTCTTCCCCTCGATTGATCCTGGCGGATTTATCTTCTCAGGAAAAGAACCGAAAGAACATCACCGGGAACCACTCGACGCGCATCTTGGCTCCTGGCAAGTCAACTACGGGCGCCACGGGAAGTAGCCGATCGAAAGGCGCGCTCCCTCTCGAACCAGACGT
>JBJHCD010000228.1:0-6020 GCA_050485845.1 Pirellulaceae bacterium
CGCCGTCCTCCCTCTTATCCAGCTCATGACACCGGACAGACTCCGGAAGGAGAGGACATCGATGCCCTCGACCACAGCCGCCTCCGGCCCGTTGGCTTCGGGAAGCACCAGATATTTCAGCCCCCGGTCAGTGATCGGCGAGTCAATGACCTGCAGAAACCGCAGTCGAGGCATCGACGCCACGGCTCGTAAACCCTCATCGGTGACGTAAGGCGAACCGAACCGAAACATCTGCAGCTGACTCAGACTCGTCAGCGAACCAATTCCCTCGTCAGTGAACTCGGCTTGCGGCAAATTCAGTTGCTGCAAGCCGGAAAGCTGAGCGATTTGGCTCAAAACTTCATCGTCGACTCGACCAGCCCGAACTCGCAGATGCCGAAGGGCGGGATACTGCCGCAACTGCTGATAGTCGGCGGCGGCAAGTCGCGGGGCATCCAAGAACAGTTCCGTCACGGCTTCTTTGTCTTCCACTTGCCGAAGATCGACCAGCGTGGCCCTCCGCAAGATCAGCCGACCAGGAAACAGAGCCTCCAGATCTTGTCGATACGACGAAGAAACGGCGATGTCGCCCGTTCCCCACCCTGAGTCGAAGGGGTCGTCCCAGTGGGCGGTCCGCTTGCCGAGTGAATTGCCCGATGAATCCGGCTTGAACATCAGGCCGAGCAGCATGCCGACCAACAGGCCTCCGCCGAGCGTCAGCATCCAGGCCACGAAAGAATCCCGCCACTTCATTCCCCACCTCGCCCCCCACCCATCGGCTCGCCGTCGAACCGGAAGCACGACCCAACCAGCCGGCACCATGGCGACGGGAAATCGGCCTTCCATCGCCGCGAATTCCGGCCGAGGCACTCGTCCCCACGGGAGCCATCGTCCCCACGAAGGCAGTCGTCATGGGAGAAGGCACCGGAAAAGATACGGAAAAAGGCCGAGAAGCAGAAGCAGAAGGAGGAGGGAAAAACGAGAGGGACATCGGGGGGACAACCGGGGGAAAACCAGACTCGCAACTGGCAACCTGCGGACACGGGACTCATCATGGCGAACTGCCTAGGGGCTGGTGGAGACGAAATTCCGAGCGGAAACTCCACCAGACTACCATAGTCCGATCCAACTTGTATTCCACCAGCAAGTTAGCAAGTTAGCAAGTTAGCGAGTTAGCGAATTGCTGTCAGCCCTCGCCCCACTTCCGGCGGTGATAGGGATAATTCTCCAAGCGTTTCTGCAGCTCGGTCATGGCCGAATAGTCCACGGCGAAGCCATGTCGTCCAAAAATGTGCTGCAGATTGGCCAGGATCCGTGCCAGCCACTGCCGGTGCGTGGCAATCGGCAGGCCGCTTATGGGCGCGTCACCTTCACCGTCGCCTCCACGCGATTCCCCATCCGTCAACAAGCTGTCAGCCGGGTGCCGATCCAAACTGGATGCGCCAGGCATGAGCAGCTTCCGGACTTCGCGTCCCGTGAGCACTCTCCCCCCCAGGAATGGATCCACAATCATTCTCTCATCGCCGTCGCGGACCTGCACGAGAAAGTGATAGGGGGTGTTCAGGCCCACGACGTGGATACCGAGGTGTGCTGCCACGGCCTTGTAGAGCAAGGCGAGCGTCACCGGAATTCCTCGGCGGCTTTCCAGAACGGCCGGCAGGTAACTGTTCAGTGGAGAATAGTAGTTGGTGGTGTTGCCGAAGTATCCTTCCTCTTCAAACAGCACATCGTGAAGGTGGGCCAGCCGAGCTTGCAGTTGTCGGCTTCGCACCCGCTGCTGGACGCGCTCAGCAAGTTGCCGCATCCGCTCGACGACCTGCTCCGGATCGACGTCATCCAAGGCGTGCATCGATACGCCGATCGTGGCTCGCACCAGTCCCCGAGTGGACTCCAAACGAGGCAGTTGGTCGTCAAAGTATTCGAATGCCACCCTGTTGCAGAGCGTTTGCGTGCTCATTGGTCCGTATATCCCGCTGAGGAGGAAGAAGCTCGAGTCCAAGGGGTTCAACCGAATTGGTTTCGGTCAGGAATGCTTTCGCATCCCAATGGTTGGGGTTGGCGTGATGAATTCCGGCCTAGGGGCCAGTTCAGTGTCTTCCACAACCACCTACCAGAAAGTGAAACGTGGATCGGGGACCCGAAAACCGAATTGGTGACCAGAAAAAGTGGGAAAAAGTCAAAAAACTTGCCCTAGCCCCCATTTCATAGGGGAGCCAGGCACGCCACCACGGCCACCTTTCCCCTTTCACAGCTCGAGTTCGCCCCACCCTTATTAACCAATTGGACATTCCGACCGTCATCCACTCCGATACCCCGCGGTCCATCATCCGCTCAGTCATCCTCGTGGACATCCTCGTGGACATTCCCGTGGACATTCCCGTGGCCCCTCCCCCGCGCGGTGGAACTTTTCCACCGCGACCGTTAGAATGCAGCTTGAGTTTGCATTTCGACTCCCGGTCGGCTGTTAGCGGTTGTTCGCAATTGGTCGCAAGCCGTCCGGAACATTCCCGGCCCCTTGGAGGAGACTCTTGGCATGATCCGCACATTCTTCCTGCCGATCACACTGACGTTGGCACTGGCCGTTTCACTTTTCGCCGCGGCAGGCTCGGCCTCCGCCGCCACGGGACTGGTGAAGGGGGTTTATCTCGAAACAAGAACTTGTCAGGTCTACACGGGGCCCTGCTTCGCGAACGCCGAATCGGGACTGGCCGGTCGAGATGCGATCATGGCCTGGCATATCGACCAGGGGGTCCATGACGGAGTGGAGCTGAATGGCTTGAGCGTGGTCGTGGTGGTCAACGCCTCCGATACGCTCGGCTTCCAAGGACTCGACAACGCCGATCAGGTTCGCTCGGTGATCGTGTTGGACGAGCGGGCAAATCCGGTTCAGCGAGAGGCCTTGCTGCGGTTCGCCAAGTCTCACGCGGGGAAGGCGGCCGACGAAGTCGTTCGCGTTGACACTCGACCAATCAGCATGTCGCTAAACCTCGGCACGCTCCAAGGCGAACTCTCCGCCGGAAAGGAAGTCAAACTGTCCACTCGGCAGGCCAAGGAAGGGGACTGCATTTGTTCGAATGAAGTCGCCTACTATCCGCCGCTGGCTCGAGTTGAACATTTTGTGCCAGCCGTCACGGTGGAAGGGGCATTTCAAGGTCGTGGCTTGGGAAGTCGCTGGTCGACGCCCGAATCCCGCAGTGCCTACATGGCCACGTTCAGCTACGAATGACGCAGTTGTCTTTGTCCTCTCGATCCTCAATCCATTAGCCCCATTATAGCCCCATACATCCGCATCAAGACGCCCCCGGCCCATCGACGCCGATCGGCCGGGGCCTAAGGAGATTTCACCGATATGGTTCGTATTTTGACGTCGTGGCTCGCCTGTTCCCTGTTCGTCCTCGGAGGGGCCCTGCCTGGAATTGGGCAAGAGTACCGGTTGGAGAAACTGGACGAGCCGGCCCCGGCGGACTTGATTGCGGAAACGTTGTTTGAGCAATTGGAGGTCACGGGTGTCCGTGTTTTGCGGGGCGAGTCGCGGACGGTATGCGACCTCTGGTGGTGCAAGGAGTGGCCCGTGCCGAGTGCCGAGGCGGGAAGCGATTTGATCTATCCCTTCGAAACGGGTCAGTTCCTGGGTGTCATCCGGTTCCCGCGCCGGTCATCGGACTTCCGGGACCAGCAGATTGATCGCGGCGTCTATACGCTCCGATATGGCAAGCAGCCCGTCGATGGAGCCCATGTCGGCACCTCCCCGACTCGAGACTTTGCCCTCCTGGTCCCCGCGGAGGAAGACAAATCCCCCGCGTCCCCCGACTATGACGCGTTGGTGGAATTGAGCAACCTCGCTTCAGGGACGACTCACCCCGCACTCCTTTCCCTCCAGCGAACCGAGGGGGAGGGGCCCATCCGGGAGATCGCCGACCGGGATTGGTGGCTGGTCCGGCTACCGGGGACCATTCGCGTTGATGACAAGACCGAGCCACTTCCCGTGGACATGGTGGTCGTGGGGCGGGGCGAATGACCGTTGACCGTCGCTCGCTTGGCAACTGGCGAGTTTTCCTGGGGCGAGCCTTCTTCGGGCTCGTTTGTCTGGCAAGTGGCCTGCCGTCCGTCGGCTCGACCGCGGGCCTGTTGGTTGCGGCGGAGGTCTCGGCGGCCGATCCGCGGGCCTCGGGAGAAACTTCCGCCTCCGAATCCACCGAATCCTCCGAATCCACCTCGAGCGACTCGACCGGCAACGCGGCCGGCGAGGATCGATTCGAGACCGAATTGCTCCGCGGCCGAATTGTCTGGATGGCCGAGGCGCTCGAGCGACGGTTCGGAATTCAGACCGTCCCCGAAGCTCGACAGCGGCTCCTGGCCTTGGAGACCGCCGACGGAGGACTTCATCCGATCGCCGAGGACATCCGTGGCCGAGCGTTCCGGCGAGACGAGCGTCTGCGGGAACTGGCGGATTGCGAATTGCTCGTCCGCCGATTTCATGGTTCCCCCATGATTCAAGTGATCCGACTCTATTCACATGAAGACGACACCCGGTACGAACTCGATTACTGGTGTGAAATCTGCGCGATCACGCTCTTCGAATTGAAGGCCTGCGACTGCTGCCAGGGGGATATCGAACTACGGCGGCGACCGGCCCCCTGATCCACTTTTCTTCTCCCCCGGCACGGTCTCGATGCGGCCAACCGTTGTAACGCGTTCTCCAGCGCGTATAATCGGGGGCCGTGGGAGTCGTGCGGCCCCTGCAACCAAAGTTCGCTCGGAGGCCAACCCCAATCGACTCGGGGTCGTCCTTCATCCTTTTCCAACGGCCATGTCCAATTTCATTGGGCGACTTGGTTGGAAGACGAGCGAGTTTGGTGGCAATCCGCCCCTCCTCGCGGCTTACACCCCTTGACGGCCAGCGATCTTTATCGCCCAGCAAGAAGAAGGTGCCAGGAATGACGGAGTCGACAAGGAACAGGGGACCTGACAAAGCGGGCTTCAGTCGCCGCGCTTTTCTGCAAGGTTCCAGCGCGGTTGCCGCCGCAACCGCTTGGCAATCCCAGTCCGCCGAAGCACAGCAGACCGGTGCCGAGGTGGTGAGCGAATCGAAGGCGATTCGAGTGGAAGTGAATGGAAAATCGCACGAGCTGACCGTGGAAACACGCACCACGCTGCTCGACATGCTCCGCTATCAGCTCGACTTGACCGGCGCCAAGCCGGTCAGTGGCGATGGCAGCAGCGGGGCGAGCACCGTGTGGGTGGATGACAAGCTTGTGACAGCTTCCACCGTCCTGGCCATCACCTGCGATGGCAAGAAGGTCCGTACCGCGGAAAGCCTCGGCGGCGACCAGGTCGACCCGGTCCCTCAAGCCTTCGCCGATCACGACGCCCAGCAGTGCGGTTTCTGCACGCCCGGCTTCGTGGTCGCGGTCCGCGCGTTTCTGGACAAGAACCCCCAAGCCAGCGAAGACGAGATTCGCCAGGGGCTGAACGGGAATATCTGCCGGTGTGGCACCTACGCCAACATCGTCCACGCCGCCGTCGCCCTGGTGAAAGGAGAATCCAATGGCTGATACGCAATATCACTGGCCGACCCGAGAGAAATCGCAGGTCATCGGCAAGCGAATTACCAAGCTCGATGGCGTCGAAAAGTCGACCGGAAAAGCCAAGTACACTTACGACGTCAACTTGAAGAATCAGTTGATCGCCCACGCACTCGGCTCTCCTCACGCCCATTGCAAAATCAAGTCCATCGACACCTCGGCCGCCGAAAGGACCAAGGGGGTCGTGCATGTCGAACTGCTCCGCCGCGCCGACAGTGAGATCGAATGGCAGGGGGAATTGATCGCCGTGGTGGCCGCGGAATCCGAGGCGGCCGCCGCCGAGGGTGTCGCCAACCTGAAGGTCGAGTACGAACTGCTGGATGTCTTCGTCCGGGATGACGACCTCGCCGAAGCCGAACGACTCGGCCGCACCGCCAGCGGGGGTGGTCGAGTGGAAACGCAGGAGGAACCGGACGACGACGAGGATGAAGACGAGTTCGTTGAAAAGGAACTCGA
>JBJHCD010000228.1:6030-7884 GCA_050485845.1 Pirellulaceae bacterium
GAACTCGAGCGACTCTTCAAGGAGTCGAAAACGGTCGTCGAGGCTGACTACGGCATCGATGCCATTACCCACTGCTGTCTCGAACCACACGGCTCGACCGTCTCCTGGGAAGATGGCAAGTTGCTGGCATATCTCTCGACACAGAACGTCTCCGGAACGGACGACGGTTTCGCTCGTGATTTGGAAATCACGGCCGACGATGTTGAAGTCCGCTGCGAGCATATCGGGGGTGGATTCGGCAGCAAGTTCGCCCCGGATTACTGGGGCATCGCCGCTGCTCGGATTTCCAAGGCGACCGGCCGACCGGTCAAGTTCATGCTCTCCCGAGCCCAAGAATTGCAACTGGGTGGGAACCGTCCCTCGGCCTACCTGAAGGTCAAGGTCGGCGCGGACGAGAATGGCGTGATCCAGGTCTGGGATTCCCATCACTGGGGAACCGCCGGGATTTCGGGGGGAGCCGTCAGTCAGACGGTGATCCCGTATGTCCTCGTGCCGAAGAATTACCGTCGCCGAGCGACCAATGTGAACGTCAACGCGGTTCGTTCCCGCGCCTGGAGGGCTCCCAACCATCCCCAGGCTTGCGCCATCACGCAGACCGTGATCGACGATGTCGCTCGGATCATGAAAAAGGACAGTCTCGAAGTCTTCCTCGCCAACCTCGTCAATGCCGACAACGGCAAGGAGGAGGTCTATCGCGATCAGCTTCGTATCGCCGCGGAATTGATTGGATGGAAAGAGCACGCCCACCTGCATGGCGAAGGAACACCTCGTGGCTCGATCGTCTCCGGACTGGGCATCGGCCTGCATACCTGGGGCGGTGTCGCCAACAGTTCCCGGTGCAACCTGAAGATTCGCCAGGATGGAAGCGTTGAATCGGAATGTGGTACCCAGGACCTGGGGACCGGCACTCGGACGATCTGCGCGATGGTCCTGGCGGAGACCTTCGGCCTCCAGCCGGATGAGGTGACGGTCCGCATCGGCAGCTCGAAGTATCCTGAAAGTGGTGCCTCGGGCGGCAGCACGACCGTCGGCGCGGTGACCGAGTCTCATCGACGAGCGGCCCAGGACGCCCTGGCCAAGATCTTTGATCTCGCGGCACCCCGTCTGGAAACCGATGCTTCCACCTTGGAAGCCGTCGGCGGAAAGATCCGCGTGGCAGGCGATCCCTCTCGCGGCATGAGCTGGAAGGAAGCCTGCCAGCTGATCGGTATGCGGGCTCTGGAAGTGACCGCCAGTCACGAGCGGGGAACGCCCAGCCCCTTGTCCAGTGAAGGGGTCGGTGGCGTCCAGATCGCGCATGTCGAAGTCGATCGCGAAACGGGCGTGGTCCGCATGAAGAAGTTCGTCGCGGTCCAGGATCAAGGGCTGGTCGTCAATCCGATGACGTGCGAGAGCCAGATTTACGGGGCCATCTGCATGGGAATCGCCGGAGCGCTGTTCGAGCAGCGGATCCTCGATCCCGAGACGGGGGCCTTCGTCAACGCCGAACTGGCGGACTACAAGCTCGCTCGACTCGGCGATATCGGCGAAATCGTGGTGCATCTCTACGAGCCGGATAGCGAAAGGGACCGAGGGGTGATCGGAAACGGGGAACCCCCCGCGATCGCGCCGATTGCCGCTATTTCCAATGCCATCTGCAATGCCCTGGGGGTCCGCGTCCCCGTGGCTCCTTACACTCCGCAACGTGTCCTCGAAGCAATTCAGGGGAGGGCCTGATCATGAAGCTTTTTGAATATGCGGCTCCTCGTACCGAGGGAGAGGTCCTGGAACTCCTCTCTCCCGAATACGGCCAGACCGAGATTCTGGCGGGAGGAACCGACCTGGTCGGGCTGATGCTGGCGGCGGGAGGCGCCG
>JBJHCD010000229.1:0-7883 GCA_050485845.1 Pirellulaceae bacterium
ATCGAGCGTCCCGTCACTCGAGCAACTGGCAGAGCAGGGAATTCAGGCTGTCTTTTCTCCGAGTCAGTTGGCCCAGATTCTCCTCGCCTTGGCCCTCCTGGGACTCTTTCCACTGCTGGTCCGACGGCTGGTGGCCCGTTTTCGAACCGAATCGCATGCTGCCGGCCCGCAACATGGCGATTCGCACGAGTCCAATTCGCAGCATGGCGACTCGTAACAGAACGGCTCGCGTGGATCCAATGGCTTAGGGTGGGGGCGGTTGGGGCGACGGGGACGATTGGGCTCCGCGAATACGACGGACGATCTCCGCACCAACCTGGGAGGTGCTGGCCTTGCCGCCGAGGTCTGGAGTTCGGGGGCCGTTCTCAGCCAGCAGCGAGCCGACGGCCCGATGGATGGCGGCGGCAGCCTGCGGTTGCTGAAGGTGGTCCAGCATCATGGCGGCCGAGAGGATGGCGGCCAGTGGATTGGCGATCCCTTGGCCGACGATGTCCGGTGCCGAACCGTGGACCGGTTCGAACATGCTCGGGTATTCCCGGCTGGGATTGATGTTAGCGCTGGCCGCGAGTCCCATGCTGCCGACCACCATGGCCGCCAAGTCGGTCAGGATGTCCCCGAACAGATTGCTGGCCACGACCACGTCGAAGGATTCGGGACGCCGCACGAATTCCATCACGGCCCGGTCCACCAATAACGACTCGGTCGTCACTTGGGGAAATTGTCGAGCGACGTCGAGGAAGGTCTCGTCCCACAGGACCATGCCGTGTCCCTGTGCGTTGCTCTTGGTGATCGAGGCGAGTCGTCGACGCGGACGCTGGGAAGCGGTTTCGAATGCCGAACGGATAATTCGCTCGCAACCGCGTCGAGTGAAAACGGACGTTTGGATGGCGATGTCGTGCGATGTCTCCTGGTACACGCGTCCGCCGACGTTGGCATACTCTCCCTCCGTGTTCTCTCGATAGATCAGCATATCAATCGAGCCGGGTGCCTTGTCTCGTAGGGGACTGTCGATCCCAGGGTACAAGTAGGCGGGTCGGAGGCAAATGAATTGATCGAAGCGGCGACGAATCGGAAGCAGCAGACCGTTGAGCGTCACATGGTCTTGAACGTCGGGGTGGCCGACGGCGCCGAGCAGAATGGCGTCGAAATCACGCAATTGCTCGATAAAAGTCGGCTCGGCCATCATGCCATGCCGTCGATAGTAGTCCGTTCCCCAGGGAAAATGAGTCCACTCCAATTGCGTTTCACGAAACGCCGCCGCCTCGGCCACCGCGATCGCCTCGCGAATGACCTCCGGCCCAATCCCATCTCCCTCGATCACGGCGATTCTGCAGACATGGGACATGGCGCCCTCGTTTTCCAAACGCGAAGGCAGGAACGATTCGCCCCCCTGCCGAATGAACTCGAATGAACTCGAAAAAGCCTCAGGTTGCCATTCACCCGGAAGCTTCGCGCCTCCCCGGCCTCGTTTAACTACTTGTTTCGCACTTCCTTGCGATTTTCTGCCTTGACGTTCACTTCCTTGACGTTCTCGGCCTTGCTATTCTCCGCCTCGTCGTTTTCGACGATCGGCTCGAAAGCGGGCAAGATCATCACCTTGCCATCACCCATGCGGCCGGTCCGAGCGACCTCGACAATGCGGCGAACGATCTCTTCCACTCGAGTGTCATCGACAAACAGCGAGATTTCGACTTTGGGAAGAAAGGCGAGTGAATACTCGTTCTTTCCGTATTGGTCGAGATAGTTCTTTTGCCGCCCGTACCCCTTCACCTCGCGAACGTGGAATGCTTCCAGGGGAGCCCGCTTCAGGTTCTCCAGCACTTTCTCCGCCAGAAAAGGTCGAACGATCGCAATGACTTGCTTCACGGACACATTCCAAGCTGGTCAGGGGGATGGAGGAAAACCAGAACTGGGGCTCGGCAGCGAGCCGACAGTTCAGCTTACGACGGCTCAGCTTACGACAGTTCAGCGAACGATGCAGTTGACGACAGTTCGGCACAAATAGTCTTTGCCGAGCGGATTCAGGGTGATGGTTACGTCGGTCACCATCAAGTTGCGGAGGGTTCAGCTAAAGAAGTTTTCGCCGAACAGATTCACTTCGGGACCACTGACGACCTCGATGTCCCCGTTGACTCGAGTCATGCAGGCCAGGCGCATTTCGTTCTCGTGTCCGAGAAAGGCGAGCGGGGGGACGGGATCGGGAACAGGGGTGGGGATCGGCGTCTTGAACTTGACCCACTCGCGTTTGGTCATCGGGTTGGTATTCTCCATCCCCTTGGTGACCAGGACGCGGCAGGTGCCACACATCCCCATTCCCTTGCAGTTCATGTACTTGTTGATCGACGCGCCGATGCCATTCAAACCCTGATTCAAATTGATCCCCGCACGGGCGGCTTCCGTGCGGAGATTCGCACCAGCCGGGACTTCAATCTCTTTCTTCTCGTTCACAAACTTGATGATGGGCATGGTCGTTTTTTCCTGGCAGCTTGACAGGGTGACGGATCCGTGAGGCCCCTATCGTAGCAACAAGCGGGGCAAGAATCCATGACGAACGAGACTTCGCCGGCCCTCGGAGTTTCCGGGACCCGAGGATCATTGGGTCAACAACTGTCTGATAGTCGTCCCTCCCGAAAGAACGTGCACTTTCGTGGAGAAAGGCGACGCGAAATCCTCGATCGATGCTTGGAATGTCCGCGGCGTCAGAAGGCCGCTTCCAGGATGCCGAGCAAATCGTCCTGGCTGGCGGGACGAGGATTGATCAGTCGCAGACGCTGGATGGCGAACGACTTCTCCGCGAATTGGGGGAGTTGTTCTCGAGTGGCTCCCAGCTGACGAATGCGAGTCGGAATGCCGATTCGTTCGCGCAGTCCTTCAATGGCCTCGATCCCCCGTTCGGCTGCCTCCCGGGACGAGAGGCGACTCACGTCCACTCCCAGCAGTGCGGCAATTCGAGCCATTTTCTGCTCGCGCCGCGGCAAGTTGAATCGCATCACATAGGGCAGCAGCAGCCCATTCCCGGCTCCGTGGGAGCAATGCACCGCCCCCCCAATCGGGTACTCTAGGGCATGTACCAAGGCCACCCCGGCATTGGAGAACGCCAAACCCGCCAGCGTGGCCGCCAGGGCCATGCGATTTCGAGCCTCATGGTCCTGGGGATCCTGGACCGCTTTTTCCAGAGACCGACCAATCAATTCAATCGCCTGCTCCGCCAGCCCGTCGGCCAGCGGATAGCTCCCCTCGTAGGCAGATGTTTCCCCGGGAGCCAATTCCAGTTGGTCGAAGTCGGTTGCCGTGTAGGCTTCAATCGCGTGAGTCAGCGCATCGATGCCGCTGTCCGCCGTGACCTGCCGCGGCGCCCCGTAGGTCAATTCCGGATCGACCACGGCCAGGGCTGGGCGCAAGTATTGGCTGAGCGTACTGACCTTCATCTGCTGCTGGGTGTCGGTCAGGACGGCGGCATGCGAAACTTCGCTACCCGTTCCCGCCGTGGTCGGCACACAGATCAGCGGCACGACTGGGCCAGGGATGCGGTCAAAGCCAAAGTAATCCGACGGAGAACCGGGGTGGGCGACCAGGGTGGCCACGATTTTGGCCAAGTCCATGTTGCTCCCCCCACCCAGAGCCAGAATGGCATCCGGCTGGAACTCGCGGGCCACCGAGGTAGCTTGGTCAGCCACCCTTAGGGATGGCTCGGGTTCCCCTTCCAGAAAACAGGCGACCTCCAACCCTCGCTCCTCGAGTGGGCGGCGGATGCGGGCGACCATTCCCAGGTCTTCGAGCACGGGGTCGGAAACCAGCAGGATACGGCTCCAGCCGCGTCGCGCGGTCAGGTCACCCAACTGCTCGACCGATCGGGGACCGAACACCAATTGGCCGGCCGAGTGGAAGCTCCAGGTGGTCCGCATCGTCATTGCCTCGGTGGCGGCCCGCTGCCGAGCCAACTTTTCCAAGAGTTTCTTAGGAGTGTTTCAGGAGTTTCAGTTTTCTTAGGGGCTGTGGGAGTGCCGTGGATTCCTGGGGAACTTGTTGACGGCAAGACGAGATACTGGGTTTATCCCCCCTGCTTTTGAACCAACCCTTGAATGCACTTGGCCGCCAGTTCGGGATTGTCTTGCTTGATCAGATGTTCGATCTGGGCCGGCTTGACTCCCAGGGATTCGAGATGCCCGGCCAGACTTTTCCAATGCTTTTCCCGCTTCTTCCCTTCGGTCAAATAAAGCTCGGTTACCAGCTCTTGGGCTCGCTGTAGCGCGATCCCCTCGCGATTGTCGTAGTAGCGGCGAATGATGTTCTGCTGATAACGCGTGAAATTGCTCATGAAGATCGCTACCTCAAAACCCGTGATGAATGAGCTACGGAAAAACTGCCGTCTCAAGCCACCGAGACGCAGCCAGAATGTCTCTCTAGTTTCGGTCCCTGGCCCCCGGGGCTTGAGTTCCTCCAGGACTGGGACTACAAACCGCGTCGCTGGAGATTGTACGCCCTGCCCAGGCCGGCGGGCGAGCGGCGACTTTGCCGAACAAGAAAAAAAGGCGACGATTGTCGACTGGGTGAGCACGGGCATTTTGCGAAGACACCCTTTGGCATTTTGTCCCCTTTGGCATTTTGTCCTCGAGCTGCTCATGGGGGGTGCTTGCCCAGCGGAAAGCGGGCACTCGAGGTTTCGGCGAGTTGTGCCGAGTTTTGTTCGGTTCCTCACCCCAAAGGGATCACTCGGCTGGCTCATTGACTCGGGGAACTTCGCGAGACAGCCAGTCGCGAATCGCTTGGTCGTCCTGACAGATTCGAGCCAAATCGCTCGCCAACTGCTTGCCGAGTGCACGGAGATGGGCCACCTGCTCGTCGGGCGACATGTCGGCGGCCTCCCCCTGTACCGGGAGCCGCTGCCGCCAAAGGAGCGAATCGAGCAGGTGCCGCCGCAGAAAGTCCACGTAGTCGATCGCCGCCGGGGCCATTACGCCAATCGCCAGCGACAGAGCCGTCTCCCGCGCGTCACCCCGATGCCAGTAGCCATTGGGAATGTACAGCCAGTCTCCCGCCGCCAGCCGACACCGCATCAGGGGCATCAGTTCCCGATCGTATCGCATGTCGGCAGGAATCGTCTCCTCGAGCGGCCACGGATGGACCGTGTTCTTCCGCAGCGAGTACTCCTTGCACCCAACCGTCTGAAGGATGAACACTTCCTCGCAGTCGTAGTGCCAGCCGAATCCAAACTCTCCCCCCGGCGTGGCATACAAGTGAATATACACCGCCGCGCCGAAATCATCGACAAATCGGTTCGCCAACTCTGCCAATCCGGAATGATACCGCTCGGCATGCCGAACCAGAATCGTATATCCCTGCTCAATCAGCTCCCGAGCGTCATCCAGCTTCGTGGGGTCGGCTCCCTGGTAGCGTTGGTTGCGACGCACTACCATAAGGTCGGTGCTCGCCCGAGGAAGCAGCTCTCCCAACGTTTCCCAGGATCCGAGGTGGCAGTGGTCCAGCCCTCCTTCCCTCCGCGCGAAGGGGAGCTTGCCGTAGTACTCCGCCACAAACCCGGTTTTGTCGAGCTGATCTCCCAGCCAATGTTGAATCGTCATAACGTCCCGTTGTAACGGATTGGTGACTCCTCGCCAGTCTCCCGAAGAGTTTCCAAGATGTTACCGACGTAGTTCCTGAGGTAGTTCCACCGAAGCTTTCCCCCCGGTGGTTGTTCCCAAGATAGTTCCCAAGATAGTTCCCAAGATAGTTCCGAAAATCGTCCCAAGATAGTTCCAGGTTTTTCGAGGTGCTGATGTCGACAACGCTGATCAAAAACGCCACCGTGGTCTTGCCGCATGGCTGCGAGCAGACGGAAGTCCTGATCGAGGACGGTCGGATCGCGACCATCGGCGTGGCCGTCCAGACGACGGCGGACGAAGTCGTCGATGCCGAGGGATTGTGGCTGCTCCCCGGGGTTGTCGACGATCAAGTCCATTTTCGCGACCCGGGGCTGACTCACAAGGAGGACCTCGCTCACGCCACCCGCGCCTGCGCCAAGGGGGGCGTCACGACCTTCCTTGAAATGCCCAATACCCAACCGACCACCACCACGCAGCAGCGACTGGAAGAGAAACTCGCCCTGGCCGCTCAACATAGTTTGGTGAATTACGGATTTTACTTCGGCGCGACTCCCGATAACCTCGAGGAACTGAAGCAGGCTCACCGCACGCCGGGAATCAAGATCTTCATCGGCTCCAGCACGGGTGAGTTACTGGTGGACGAGCAGGAAGTGCTGGAGCGAATCTTCGCCGAAACGCACTTGCCGATCACCGCGCATTGCGAGGATGAAACCACCATTCGGGCCAACCGCCAAAAGCTGGGGGATGACCTGCAGTTGGCCGATCACTCACGTATTCGGGATCATCAGGCGGCCGTGATCGCCACCCGGCGAGCAACCGAGTTGGCTCGAGCCCATCGTCATCGATTCCATGTCCTGCACGTATCCACGGCGGATGAACTGACCTTTCTGACCGATCATCAGGGCCTGATCACCGCGGAGGCCTGCCCGCACCACCTGTTTTTCCATGTCGGCGACTACGAGCGTCTGGGAACACTGGTCCAAATGAATCCCTCGATCAAGACGGCCGCCGATAACCGGGCCCTCTGGCAAGCTCTGCTGGACGGAACCATCCAGGTCATCGCCACGGATCATGCCCCGCATACGCTCGAGGAAAAATCGCAACCTTACCCTCGTTCTCCCTCGGGACTGCCGGCCGTCGAGAATTCTTTGGCCTTGCTGCTGGACCAGGTCAATCGGGGCCGCTGCCAGATCGAGCAGGTGGTTTCGTGGATGTGCGATGCCCCGGCGCGCGTCTGGGACTTGGTGGGCAAAGGGAGAATCGCCGAGGGATATGACGCCGACCTGGTTTTGGTGGACATGCAGAAGACGCAAGTCGTCCGGAATGCGGATCAACAGACCAAGTGCGGCTGGAGCCCTTGGGATGGCACCGAACTGCAGGGCTGGCCCGTCCGCACCTGGGTCCGAGGCCAAGAGGTCTTTCGTGATGGCGAGTTTGATCAGCGGGTGCGCGGCGCCGAAGTGCTGTTCGATCACATGCGCGGCGGATTCTGGGCGACACGATAACCCTTCTTCACGTGACTTCATGGATGTGACGTTCTCTGAATTGGAAAGCCAGATCGAACAGGCGATGCTGGGGGACCGGTTTCGCTTGCGAAAACGGCTTCGCGACCTCCGCCGGAAGCATCGAGAGGGCAAAGAGTCCCACCACGGCTCCACCCAACTGGCTACCTTGGCCCGGCAAATTGCCGACTCGCAAGTCCGGCGAGAAAAACGGGCCGCCGCGATTCCGGCCATTCAATACGCAGGCGATTTGCCGATCCACGAACATGTCTCGGAGATCGCCCGAGCCATCCAGCAACATCAAGTCGTGATCCTCTGCGGCGAAACGGGATCGGGCAAGTCGACGCAGCTCCCCAAAATCTGTCTGGAAATGGGGCGCGGCGTGGCCGGTCTGATCGGACACACTCAGCCCCGACGGCTGGCTGCCCGGTCGATCGCCGCCCGCTTGGCCGAAGAACTGCGGACTTCCGTCGGGGGCGCCGTCGGGTTCAAAATCCGGTTTACCGACGCCACGCAGCCCAGTACCTACATCAAGCTGATGACCGACGGCATCTTGCTCGCCGAAACTCAGGGAGACCGGTTTCTCGAGCAGTACGACACGATCATCTTGGATGAAGCCCACGAGCGGTCGCTGAACATCGACTTTCTGCTCGGCTATCTCCACCGTCTACTCCCCCGTCGTCCGGAACTACGGTTAATCGTGACCTCGGCCACGATTGACGCCGAGCGGTTTCGTGAATTCTTTACGAACAGCGAAGGTCCACCCCCGGTCTTGGAA
>JBJHCD010000230.1:0-2701 GCA_050485845.1 Pirellulaceae bacterium
CTGCTGGCGTTCATGGCCTCGATGCTGGGAGTCGTTCTTGCGGACAACATTTTGCTGTTGTTCATTTTCTGGGAGCTAACCAGTTTCACCTCCTACCTGCTGATCGGATTTGAGAGCGAGAAGTCCGAGTCCCGCAGTGCCGCCTTGCAGGCACTGCTGGTGACCGGAGCGGGTGGCTTGGTGCTACTGGCCGGATTGCTCTTGCTGGCCCTGATCGGACAATCGTTCGAAGTCTCTGAACTGCTGACTCGTCGGGATTTGATCGAAAGGGATCCCAGGACTCCCTGGATGTTGATCTTGATTCTGATCGGGGCGTTCACCAAGTCGGCCCAGTTCCCCTTTCACTTCTGGCTCCCCAACGCCATGGCGGCCCCGACGCCGGCAAGCGCCTACCTTCATTCCTCCACCATGGTCAAAGCGGGGATTTATCTCCTCGCTCGACTGCATGTGTTGTTCGTCGGACTGCCGCTATGGTTCATCGTGGTGACCAGCGTCGGAGCGGTAACGATGGTCGGCGGAGCGTTCCTGGCCCTACGAGAAACATATTTTAAGCGTCTGTTGGCATACACCACGGTCAGTGTGCTGGGCCTGTTGACGATGCTGTTGGGAACCGGGACCGTGCTGGCGGTGAAGGGAGCGATGGTCTTTCTGGTCGCCCACGCCTTCTACAAGGCATCGCTGTTCCTGGTGGCGGGAGCCGTGGATCACTCCACCGGCCAGAAGGATGTCGAGAAACTGGGTGGGTTGGCTCGCGCGATGCCGCTGGTCGCCACGGCCGCCTTGCTGTCCGGGCTCTCGATGGCGGGCGTCTTGCCGACGCTCGGCTTCTTGGCCAAGGAGGAACTTTTTGCCGCGGCACTCGATGCTCCGAAGGCAATTCTCTTGACAACCGCCTCGGTGCTATCGGGGCTTTGGATGGTGACTGTCGCGATCCTCGTCGGCTGGCAGCCCTTTTTCCGAAGACCTTCCGAGACGAATTTCACGGTTCACCCGGTACCGTTAAGCCTCTGGCTGGGGCCTCTCATCCTGGCTGGACTTGGGCTCGGAACCGGGTTGTTCCCGGCCCTGCTCGCCGATTCGTTCATTGCCCCGGCCATGTCCGGTATTTTGCAAGCGCCCACCGAGATTCATCTCTATTTGTGGCACGGGATCACGCTGCCCCTGGCCTTGGACATCGTGGCTTTGGTCGGTGGAGTTGCCCTGTTTTTTATCTTGGGATCGGTCCGTGAGGCACTGCGGCATGCGGACGGATTATTCTCCCGAGGGCCGGCGTGGTGGTATGAATTGAGTCTGAATGGACTGAACATTGTGGCGAGCGGTCAGACTCGGTTTCTTCAGAATGGCTACCTACGGTATTACTTGATCACCATCGTGATCACCACGACGTTGCTGGGGGGCACATTCCTCTGGGTTGCGGGCGGGGTTCCGATGGATTGGGGTGAAATCTGGGATTTTGAGCTGCACGAATTGGGCGTGGCGATGATCATCCTGGCCGCGGCGGCGACGGCCGTCCACGCTCGGTCACGCTTGGCGGCCATCGCCTCCCTGGGGGTCATGGGATATGCCATGGGAATTCTCTATGTCATGTTCGGAGCCCCCGACCTGGCCATCACGCAATTCCTGATTGAGACTCTGACGGTGATTCTCTTCGTGCTCGTCTTCTATCGCCTTCAGGCGTACCAGCGGTTGTCGTCCCGGCGAGCCCGCATACGGGACGTGGTGATCTCTCTATCGGCCGGAACGCTCATGACGATGCTGGTCCTCCTGGCGGGCAGCACGCAGTGGTTCCCCAGTATTTCGTCTTACTACAACGAGAACAGCGTGTCGTTGGCTCATGGACGAAATATCGTGAACGTGATCCTGGTGGATTTTCGCGGAATCGACACTCTGGGAGAGATTACCGTACTGGCGATCGCTGCCTTGGGAGTCCTCGCCTTGCTGAAACTCTGGCCGGGACGGGGAGAGGGAACGGCATGAACTCCTTAATTTTTCAGACGGCCTCCTTGCTACTCCAGCCGCTGCTGCTGATGTTCTCCGTGTTTCTGATGTTGGGCGGGCACAACGGACCGGGAGGAGGTTTTGCGGGAGGATTGATGGCAGCCGCCGCGTTCGCCCTGCATACCATCGCTTTCGACGTGGCGGCGGCTCGAGCTGCTTTGCGATTCGAACCTCGCCGACTGATTTCCGTCGGTTTGGCGATGGCCGTTGCCAGCGGATTGATCAGCCTCCTCTCCGCGAAACCTTTCATGACAAGCTCCTGGTATGCGATCCCCCTCGGCGCCTTCGGAAAACTCGATCTGGGAACTCCCCTGTTATTTGATCTGGGGGTCTATCTGGTCGTCTGTGGAGTTACCCTGTTGATCGTCTTCTCACTGGCGGAGGAATAAATGCAGACCATCCTGGCCATTGTGGTGGGAGGCCTGTACTCGGCAGGACTCTACATGATGATGCGGCGGAGCATCGTCAAGCTGTTGATCGGCTTGGCGCTCCTGAGCCACGCCGCCAACCTGCTGATTTTCACGGCGGGAGGACTGCAGCGCAGCGTTCCTCCGTTGGTTCAGGAAGGGACCGACATGCCTCCTCCCCTGGCCGCCGATCCCCTACCCCAAGCCGTGATCCTCACGGCCATTGTCATCAGCTTCGGGGTTCTCGCCTTCGCCATTGTTTTGGTGAGCCGAGTGCACCAGTCGCTACATACGGA
>JBJHCD010000230.1:2711-7868 GCA_050485845.1 Pirellulaceae bacterium
CCCCCATCCTGACTCCGCTGATCACCGCTATCGCCTGCATCTTTGCCTGGCGTAGTCCCGCTTGGCAACGTGGCTTCGCGCTCGCGGGGTCCATTGTGCTGACTTTCGGCAGTCTGTTGCTGTTGCGACACGTGCGCGAAGCGGGAATTCTGGCCGAACAAATCGGCAACTGGTCGGCCCCTTTCGGAATCACCCTGGTCGCCGATCTGTTCAGCGCCATCATGGTGGTGCTCACGGGGCTTGTCGCCCTGGCCACGGCGGTCTATTCGCTGTTCAGCGTCGATCGCCCTCGCGAGTCCTTCGGCTATTACCCGCTGTTTCAAGTACTGTTGATGGGAGTCTGCGGCGCGTTCTTGACCGGTGACGTCTTTAATTTGTATGTCTGGTTCGAAGTGATGCTGATGGCCTCCTTCGTGCTCTTGGCCTTGGGAGGCGAACGGGCTCAGGTGGAAGGAGCGATCAAGTACGTCACGCTCAACTTGATCTCGTCGGCCATTTTTCTGGCAGCAGTCGGGCTCCTCTATGGGTTGGCCGGGACGTTGAACATGGCCGACCTGGCTCGAAAACTGAGCCAGCTCGAAGATCCACGCCAAGTTACCATGCTGGCCATGCTGTTTCTGATTTCATTCGGAATCAAGTCGGCTGCTTTCCCCCTCTTCTTTTGGCTGCCGGCCTCCTACCACACGCCTCCCGCGGCAGTCTCCGCCATCTTCGCCGGACTACTCACCAAGGTCGGCGTCTATGCCTTGATTCGGGTTTTTACCTTGATCTTTATCCAGGAACCTCAGATCACCCATGGGCTGATTCTCGTTCTAGCCGGGGCCACCATGGTGACCGGAGTCTTGGGAGCGGCGGCCCAGAACCAATTCAGGCGAATCCTCTCGTTCCATATCGTCAGTCAGATCGGCTACATGTTGATGGGCTTGGGGCTCAATACTCCCCTGGCCCTCGCCGGCTCGGTCTTCTACATCATGCATCACATCATCGTGAAAGCGAATCTCTTTTTCGTCAGTGGAGTGGTGGCTCGAATCCGAGGAACTTATGAACTGAAACTACTCGGGGGTCTCTATCGCGAGCAGCCATTCCTATGCATTCTCTTTTTGATTCCCGCCCTCTCGCTGGCCGGCATCCCTCCCTTGTCCGGATTCTTTTCCAAACTGCTCCTGGTGCGAGCCGGCCTGGAAGCGGAACAGTACTTGATCGTGAGCACGGCCCTGGCCGTCAGCATCTTGACCCTCTTCTCCATGATGAAGATCTGGAATGAAGCCTTCTGGAAAGGACAGCCTGAACCAGAAAACTCAACGGACAACTCGGCGGATAGCTCATCGGAAAAGAGGCATCGACCGGAGGTGGAGCCTCATGATCGGGGCGCCATTCGCGGAATGTTGATTCCCATTGTCGCGCTCGCCTCGTTGACCGTGCTGATCGGTCTGGGGGTCGAACCGATGTTCGCCTTGGCCTCGGATACCGCCGGCCAATTGTTGAATCCGCATGGACCGCGGGGGTATGTCGAAACGGTACTGGGACCCGAACCATGATTTATGTTGTCTGGAATATCGTGTTGGCCCTGATTTGGGCCGCGGCGACGACGGAAATCTCGTTACTGAACGTGCTGATCGGATACATCATCGGCTACGTCGTCTTGTGGTTCATGCGTCCCATGGGGCCGACTCGCTATTTTCGCCGAGTTGGACAGATTCTGGGGTTCTTCGTTTTCTTCTTGAAGGAACTGTTTCTGGCAAATCTGCGAGTGGCTTATGACGTGGTGACTCCCAAGTACTACATGCGTCCTGGAATCATTGCCGTGCCGCTGGATGCCAAGACCGACCTGGAGATCACGTTCGTGGCCACGGCCATCACGCTGACCCCCGGAACTCTGGCCTTGGGGGTCTCAGACGACCATAAGTTGCTGTTTGTTCACGCCATGTTCATCGATGACCCCGAGTCGCTTCGGCGGGAGATCAAGGAGGGGATGGAACGGCGGTTATTGGAGGTAATGCGATGACATGGATCTCACCTGCTACCTTTGGGCTGCTGGTGGAAACCGTACTGATTACGCTCGGCTTGGCGCTCGTGCTGACATTCATTCGCCTCGTGCGTGGTCCGACGCTTCCTGACCGAGTCATCGCGCTGGATTTAATCGGAATCATCACGGTGGGGATCATCGCCGTGTTTGCCATCGAGACGAATCAGCCGGTCTATCTGATCGTGGCGATGGTGCTCGCCTTGATTGCCTTCATCGGAACGATGGCGTTCGCATACTTCATCGCCAAGGGGGGAGCCCCATGATGGATCTGATTGTTGCCTTTCTGCTGCTGATTGGCACCCTGTTTGTCCTGCTGGCTGGGGTGGGCGTCTTTCGGATGCCGGATCTCTTCTCGCGAATGCAGGCTTCCACGAAAGCGGGAACGCTTGGTGTCGGTTGTTTGGTCCTGGCCGTGGGGCTCCATTTTGGTGACTTGGGAATTGGCGTTCGGGCCCTATTGATCGTCGCTTTCCTCTTCATCACCGCGCCGATTGCGGCACACATGATCGCTCAGGCCGCCTATTTCACCGACGTCCCCCGCTGGGAGGGATCCGTGATCGATGAATTTCGAGACATGCATGCCCCCATCCCGGAAAAATCAGACTCACCCGATGCCGACACCTCCGCTCCCTAGCCGAATTCACTTCCGCGGAAAAAAGTAGTGGAATTCGTTTTTCGGCGTCGCTACGATACAGCATGAGGACGGAAGCGGAGACCGTGATCAATCGTTCCCCGCATCCAGCGCTTCAGGGCCGACTTCGAGTTCTGGAGCCCGCGATGGACGCAATCCCAACCGCAATGCCGGTTCCCATCGCACCCGGATCCTTGGCGAATCCGGGGCGACTTGGAACTCGAATGATACGCGAAGGTGTAATGAAGTCGGAGCGAATCTTGTGGGGGTTGTGCGATGCCTATTCTGCTGGTGGTGGATGATTCCGAACTCGATCGGCGAATGATCGGCAGTTTGCTGGAGGAGGATCTCGACTGGTTGGTCACCTATGCCAAGGATGGCGAGGAGGCGCTCGACCTGATGCAGACGGCGCCCCCCGATGCCGTGGTGACCGACTTGGTCATGCCCGGCGTCGACGGCCTCCAGTTGGTGGAAACGATTCGCCGAGATTTCGATCGAATTCCAGTGATCGTCGTCACGGGACAAGGGAGCGAGGATCTGGCTAGTCAGGCCCTGCGAAAAGGGGCCGCCAGTTACGTGCCGAAGTCCAAATTGTCCGACGGTTTGTTGGAAACGGTTCGCCAGGTCTTGTCGCTCGCCATGGCCGATCGGAATCTCGATCAGCTGATGCAGCGCTCGGTGAACAGCCGGCACAAATTTCAGCTGGACAACGATCCGGTTCTCTGTGCGACGTTTATCGAGTTTGTCCAGCAGACGCTGTTTCGCATGGCGTTTTGTGATGTCGCCGATCGCCTCCATGTTGCCGTCGCCCTGGAGGAGGCGTTGATTAACGCCATGTGTCACGGAAATCTCGAATTGGCGGGAGAGGATCTGCCGATGGTTCGTCGTCAATTGCACGAGGCGGGATCGAGCGAACTGATCGCCGAGCGCCGAGTTGATCGGCGGTTCCAGGATCGCCATATCCTGGTCGGCTTCGATGTCACGCCTGGTCGAGCACAGTTTGTCATTCGTGATCAGGGTTCCGGCTTCGACTGGTCCCTAGTCACTCGGCAGCTGAAGACGGAGCCGAAATCGCAGGAGGAAAAACGAGGGCTGGTTTTGATACATAGTTTCATGGATGAGGTCGGATTCAACGAGCAGGGAAATGAGATCCGAATGGTCATCAAGCGACCGGCGGCCTGACGATTACCAGATGCCTGACGGGGCTCCTTTCAGCCGGTAATTTTGACCACTCGGACATCCCGCTCCCCCTGGACACGTCAGCTCGACACTCACTCAGATCCTGTGCGTGAGGCCGAGCGTCTGCCCCGCCAGATCTGGCGTCGCGAGGATCCTTGACCTCCGCCGCGTCAATCGGCAAACTGGGTCGATGATCAGCGGCTCCGACCAGCAAATGTATTCTCCACCCTCGCCGGGAGATGAGCATCAGGCTCCCGGCGACCATCGGCAATTGCCGTCAACCACCCAGCCCGCCGACCCGTGGATCCGACGTCTGTGGCAAAATCGAACTCGGTTCATCGCCGCGTTCGCCACGGCAGCCATTACCCTTCACCTCGCCCTCTACTTTGGGTCGTCACTCCCGGCGCCCCTTGTTCAGCTCCCCTTGATCTTGACGCTGCTGGTGGGAGGGGGACCGCTGGTGGCGGAGCTGACCCACAAATTGATCCGACGAGACTTCGGCTCCGACCTGCTCGCCGGAATCTCCATTGTGACTTCGATCATCTTGGAGGAGTATCTCGCCGGATCGATTGTGGTCCTGATGCTTTCGGGAGGCGACGTGCTGGAGAACTACGCAATCCGGAGCGCCTCCTCGGTCCTGGCCGCTCTCTCCAACCGCATGCCCTCAGTCGCTCACCGGCGTCAATCCGGCACGCTGTCCGACATCGCGCTGGCCGACGTCGCCGTGGACGACGAGCTGATCGTTTTCCCGCATGAAATCTGTCCCGTCGATGGAATCGTGGTCGAGGGACACGGAGTGATGGACGAATCCTATCTGACGGGAGAACCATTCCGAATCACCAAGACTGTTGGGACAGAGGTGATTTCCGGCGCCATCAACGGCGATACCGCCCTTACGATTCGCGCCACCAAACGGGCCAAGGATTCCCGCTATGCCAAGATCATGGAGGTGATGCGCGAATCGGAAGAGAAACGACCGCGCCTCCGGCGACTCGGTGACCAATTGGGAGCGATCTACACTCCGATCGCCCTGACCGTGGCAATTCTAGCTTGGACGTTCAGTGGCGAGGCGATTCGATTTCTCGCCGTCTTGGTGATCGCCACTCCCTGTCCCCTGCTGATTGCGATTCCCGTCGCCATTATCGGTTCGATTTCCCTCTCGGCTCGACGCGCCATTATTGTGAAGAGCCCCGTGGTGCTCGAGCAGATAGAGGAGTGTCGCATTGCAATTTTCGACAAAACCGGGACTCTGACGCACGGCGAGCCCCGATTGATTGATCAGTGGGTCGCCCCGCAGTGGCAGCCGAGCACGGTCCTTCAA
>JBJHCD010000231.1:0-2697 GCA_050485845.1 Pirellulaceae bacterium
GGATGATGGTTTTGTTCGTCTATTTTGCCGGCCCCCGGTTCACGACAGCCGAACTGTTTCCCCGGGGGACGACCCTGGCGGAAGCTCGGGACTGGAACGAAACGCGGCGCGAGGAAGCTCGGCAAGCGGTAAGCACGATCCAGGAGGAACCTGGTGATTCATCCCGTCGCGAGGGAGTGACGATCCATCTGCCGGTGGAGACGGGAATTCGAGGGGGAGTCAACCGCGTTCTGTTGTCGATTCCCGGCTACGGAGTGCTGCGGAATCCCGAGACGGGAGATCTGCTCAGCTCACCCTTTCTCCGCAGCGTCGTGGCGATGATCTTGTTGTTCTTCGTGGTGCCGGGCTACATCTATGGACAGACGGTTCGGACCATGTCCACGGACCGGGACGTGATCGACGCGATGGCGGCGGCGATGAGTTCGATGGGGTTGTACATAGTCTTGGTCTTTTTCGCCGCTCAGTTCGTCACCTTTTTCAACTGGACCAACTTCGGCTCGATTCTGGCCGTGGTCGGTTCGGACCTGATTATTGCTCTGGAACTGGACAATCCGCTGGTGTTCCTTCCCTTCATTTTGATGTGTTGTCTTGTCAACTTGATGTTGGGGAGTGCCAGTGCCCAGTGGGCGGTGACGGCCCCCATTTTCGTGCCGATGCTGATGCGGGTGGGATACAGTCCCGAGGTGATTCAGGCGGCGTATCGGATTGGGGATTCGACGACGAATGTGATTACGCCGATGATGAGTTACTTCGGGATCATTTATGCCTTGGCCGCTCGGTACCGTCCCCATCTGGGACTTGGGACCATGATCAGCATGATGCTTCCGTACTCCCTGGTCTTTCTGGTCGGCTGGCTTCTCTTCTTCTATCTTTGGGTCTTTGGGCTGGGGCTCCCTGTGGGCCCTGGGGCGCTGACGTATTATGCTCCGGCAATGCCGGTGTAAGGGCGCGGGATGGCACTCTGAAGAAAATGATTGACGGCGTTCCCTTTATTGGGGAGACTGCAGCAATCCGACGGGGAAGGTTGGCCGCGACGGGCTTATCTCGCCCCCGTCTTGTTCGACTTGTTCGACTTGTTCGATTTGCTCGTCATTTCTTTGGTATTTCTCTTTCGTATTTCTCTCATCCTCGCTCTCAGGATATGACACCATGGACAGCGAATCCGTACCGACTCCCGCGGAATCAACTTCGGCTTCCCAGGCCACGCCCGTGGATCAAGGACAAGGGGCTGCCACTGCCGGTTCCAAGTCAACCGCTCCGGTCTTTCGCATGGGGCCTCTGCTGGGTCTGCTGACGGCTTGCGTGGTGGGGACGGTGGGATGGCTGGTGGTGGAGCAGATTTATCCGGCTTTTGAAATTGGGGAAGGGTATGAGATCCCGAATCTGGGAGCCCCACCCGAGTTGTTTGAGCGGAGCAGGGTGGCCCATGCCGCGGTGGCTCAAAAGAATGCCACCTTGAATCTCGCCATCCTCGGAGGGCTGATTGCCCTCGGTTTGGCGGCCGCCGAGGGAGGTTTACGCAAGAAATGGGGACTGGTGTTCGTCGCCCCCGTGATTGGGCTCGTGCTCGGAGGTCTGGGGGGATGGCTCGGTGGCATGCTTCATGCGTCGGTGGACGCGGAGGGAATGATGACCGAGCTGCCCAACGTCATCAAGGTGCATGGCGTGATGATGATCCCATTTGGGATCGGGATCGGACTGGCACTGGGATTGGTGACAACCAATCCGAAGACGGTGCTCAAGGCCGGCGTGGTGGGGGGAGTGACCGGTGGGATTGCGGCCGTGGTTTACACGATGATCATTTCCTTGGCATTTTCCACGGTCGGAACGGAGGACTTGGTGCCGGACGTCGCCTTGGGGCGTTTCCTCTGGGCGCTCTCCGCCGCCTCACTGCTGGGGCTGGTCATCCCGTTCGCGGTCGACAAGATCGGCGCCAAGTGAGCCTCGATTCGGCAGCCACTGACTCGGGCTCGCCTACGGTAACCGTTCACGGATTCTATACCACCCGGCGAACGCATGGGGGTTGGTGAGAGAAGGAATGGGTCAGGCATGTTGCCAGGACAAGCCCACGGTTGGTCGGCAATGGGTGGGTGAAAGGGACTGCCTCGTCCGTGACACATGGTGAATGCCGGCCTATCAGCGTCCGTTAGCGTTCGTCCGTGGTGCCGTACTGTCCGGAGCTGGGGCGAGGAGTGCGGGCCGTGCGTTTCCTGAGTCATCCGTCGGGCGAACGAAAAAACGGGGCGGCAACTGGTGGGAGAGTTGCCGCCCCGAATCGATGATCAAACCGTGGGGAGTTCCTGTCCGATTGTCGGATTGCCCCGGGGAACCGTCTCGCTTGCAGAGCTGTCTCATGTCTAGAAGTTCATTGACTAGAAGTTCATGTCGAGAACTTCCTCGCCCCAAGCGGTTCCTAGCCAACGCCAGGTATCCAGGTGGACGGTGTTTCCGATGAATCGGACCGAACCGTCGCAGAGTGCCGCCAGCACGCCGCCAGCCTGCAGGCCGATCCAGAACGGCATGCCGTAGTGAAAGCCGAGAATGCCGGTCGTGTATGCGCCGATCGCCAGGAATGCGGCGTGACCGAGCGAGATCTGACCGGTAAATCCGGTCAGGATCATCAGCGCCGTGGCACCGACGATCGCGACCATCGCCAGGTTCGCGACCGTAACCCAATTGGTGTCGGCAACCCACGGA
>JBJHCD010000231.1:2707-7862 GCA_050485845.1 Pirellulaceae bacterium
GGTCATGACTCCTCCAGGATGGCGACTGCGAGCCGCGATGGTCGAGGGAAGTTCACCCGTGGGGCCGGTGCAGGGAGGGTTGCGGCGATTCTCGGGACGGCAGTAACCGATCGCCTCGACGACGTCCGGCTGAGGGGAGTTCGGGGGGAGGAAGGTTTCGAAGTGTGAACCACCGGCCCACCAGGCGAAACCGCGGAGATCCCCTTCACGGCCTTGCACGGTCTCCGAGTAGAGCAGGGTGTTGCTCAGGCCATCGGAAATGTCCGCGAACCGCACGGCTTGCGGATTGGTGTTCCAGGAGCCGACCTGCACGAAGGGAGCGCCATGGTAGCGATTCGGGTTCCCCAGGGTGTCCACGCCAAGTTCCACGATGCGATTGAACGCCGTGTTGCCGTGGTTGCCGACGTAATTGTGGAACGTGACACCGCTGATGATGTTGGGTGCCGCCGTCACGGTGTCGCTGGGACAGGTGTAGGTGGGGACCTGCATGCGAGTGATGGGGAGATTCAAGGCCCCTCCGTACCGAGTGGCTCCGTCGGATTGGGCATAGTTGTTGTTCGCCGGGTTCTGCACGCTCCCGTAGTACTGGTACATCTGGTACATCTGCTGCTGTTCGATATAGGGGAGGACACCGACAAGCCAGGTTCCCCAGCAGCAGGCATAGGAACCGACGGGAAAGGCATTGAAGGTATCGTTGTAGTTATGAACGCCGAGGGAGATTTGCTTCAGGTTGTTGCCGCACTGCATCCGCCGAGCTGCTTCGCGAGCTGCTTGGACGGCGGGAAGCAGGAGCGACACCAAGACGCCGATGATGGCGATCACCACCAACAGCTCGACCAAAGTAAATCCCTTCCTTCTTACAACCATTAAGAACGTCTCCAATAAGAAAAGCGCCGAACAAGAAACGGAATCGAAGAAAAGAACTCGAACAACTTTCCATCCCACCAATCCAATCTGGCAATCCAATCTGGCAATCCAATCTGGAAAGATACCTCGAGCAATTCGCCGCAGGGGGTAACTCGGTCACAAACGAGGAACCCGAAGGCTCCCGGTCCGAGTTCTTCCCATGGCCCTTGCGAGAATAGTCAATTGTGGCGGGCGTCGCAACAAAATGGCGATTTCAGATTCCTTAAAACGGATTTGGGTGGTCGTTAATGTGGATATATGTCACATTAAGCTTCTTGGTTCATGGTGCCGCATTTGACTGGATGGGCGTCTTGAGCACCTCAATCGACGCTGGGGCGACGCAGAGAGTTTTGAGTCGCCAAGGATCTCGATCGTCCACTAGTGCGCATAAAGTTCGCTTGCTTATTGTTTTATGGCATATCTTTTTGTCGTTGGTGTACGACAGGTGGGGGAGGCGTGGTGAGGCGGGAACTGCCACTGGCTGGTGAAGTCGCCCGAACGATGCGCCCGACTGCCTGCTAATTATTGGCGGTGATTTTTCCCTGAGATTTTCGGAGGGTTTTTTGGCGGTTATCTCCGGGTGGGCGCAAAAAAACGGGGCGGCAACTGGTGGGAGAGTTGCCGCCCCGGGGATTTCGGCGAGAACCGTCGCCGGCCGGATTGCTTGCGAAGGAGTACGAGAAACGACTAGAAGTTCATGTTGATCGGTTCCTCGCCCCAAGCGGTTCCGAGCCATCGCCAAGTATCCAGGTGGACGGTGTTGGCGATGAAGCGAACCGAACCGTCACAGAAAGAGGTCATCACGCCACCGGGGTGACGACTGCGAGCGGCGATGGTCGAGGGCATTTCCGTCGGCCCTGTGCATGGCGGGTTCCGGCGATTCTCCATTCGGCAGTAGCCGATTGCTTCCAAGACGTCCGGTTGAGGTGAGTTGGGAGGCAGGAAGGTTGAGAAGTGAGCACCCCCGTTCCACCAAGCAAAACCACGCAAGTCACCATCACGCCCTTGAATGGTCTCCGAGAAGAGCAGTGTGTTGCTCAAACCATCGGAAATGTCCGCGAACCGAACGGCTTGCGGATTCGAATTCCATGCGCCCACGAAGACGAAAGGCGCGCCGTGGTAACGGTTTTCATTTCCCATCGTGTCGACACCGAGCACCACAGTTCGGTTCATGCTGGTGTTTCCATAGTTTCCGACGTAATTGTGAAACGTGATGTTGTTGTAAATATTTGGGGCTGCCGTTCTCGTGTCACTGGGGCAGGTATAGGTGGGAACCTGGATAGTAGTCACGGGACGATTCAAGACCCCGCCATACCGAGTGGCACCATCGGATTGGGCATAGTTGTTGTTCGCCGGGTTCTGCACGCTCCCGTAGTACTGGTACAACTGATACATCTGCTGCTGCTCGATGTAGGGGAGCAGGCCGACCAACCAGGTTCCCCAGCAGCATGAGTAGGCCCCGACGGGAAACGCATTGTGGGTGTCGTTGTAGTTGTGGACCCCCAGCGAGATCTGCTTCAAGTTGTTGCCGCACTGCATGCGGCGGGCCGCTTCTCGTGCCGCTTGAACGGCGGGAAGCAGTAACGAAACCAAGACGCCGATGATGGCAATGACCACCAGCAACTCAACCAACGTAAAACCGCGTTTTCTAACTGCCATGGAACACTCCTCGGAACATCCGCCAAGAAAAGAAAAAAATCGGAATCAAGAAAGGAACCTAGAAGACTTTCCGTCCCACCGAAAGTCCCAGACAGAAGGATGGACCTTCAAGAAAGTCATCAAGGTGAAATCGTGGAGCGTAAGAAAACTATTGCGAGCCCGGTGCAACCCCTTTATCGCTGTCGTGCTAATTCGTTGTGATCTCGAAATCAAACTTCAGTGGTCCCCTCCCCGAGACCTCCACCGTCTTGTCACTCTTGGAATTCCACTCGCTCGGAATCAGCTCTTTCGACTCGGGAAGGTCATCTCCCGGCATGTGATCCGGAGGAAGCTCCGTTATCGTGGAGGGATCAATCGCATTGATGCGAACCAGATACTTCCCGTCGGTCAGGCCGTCGACCGCTTCGATGGAATACTTCCCGCTTAAGATGACCGCGCCGCTGCTGGTGGTCGCCGAGCCATCGACCGGGGAAAAACTGATGCTTCCGTTTTGAATGGGGGAGCCATCCAAGGTGACGTTTCCGGAGACTGCCTTGCGGCCCAACGGATTACCCGGGCCGCAACCGATTAGCGAACTGGTGACGGTTAGACAAAGCAGCACGATCAGCAACCGACACCCGCGAACACAAACTGACATACAGGGACACTCCTTCTCGAAACAGACACTCGGCGAGAAAAGAAAACATAAGAGAACAGACGAGAGAACACATAAGAGAACACGGTACAGAAGCCGTACCAGCGCGTGCTGACAACGAGTAGCTGGGGAGGGGACGCCTCGAGGGCGAACTCTGACCAGGGGCACATGAGACGCGCCGATAACCAACTCGATCGTGGAGAGGGCTGAGACACGAACGGTCTCCCGAAGAAATTGCGCCACCACTCACGAACCTACTTCACGCAACGGTGAGAATACCCGAGCCCAGGGGGATTGGCAAGAAAAAAATCTTGCATTTTCCCGCAATTCTGGGAAACAGGGGGGCCAAGGGGATCGTTTACGCGATTACGCCCCCAAGGAGGTCCGAGCACCTGCCACTCCCGACTCGATGATTTTGTTCCCCCGACACGCCCGCTATACTTCCAGCTTCCGTGACGGACCGACCGTGGCGAAGACTGCGGAGTGCCCCGGCCACGGACCGTGCCCCGTGACGGCATGTCGGACTCGTTAGATGGCAGATCAATTTCACGCTTGGATTCGCTGGGAGAATAGAGAAAGAGGAACTCGGAATGCATGCATATGGGGCGGAGTTTTTGGGGACGGCTCTTCTGGTCCTGTTCGGAAACGGCGTCGTGGCCAACGTGGTCTTGGCCGAGACCAAGGGGCATGGCAGCGGCTGGATCGTGATCTCGGCCGGTTGGGGAATCGCCGTCTTCATCGGGGCCTTCTGCAGCCAGGCCTACAGTGGAGCCCACCTGAACCCGGCCGTCTCGCTCGCCATGCTCCTGGCCGGTGAACTCGAGCCACGTGACACCCTGGGATACGTCGCCAGTCAACTGGCCGGCGGGATGTTGGGAGCGGCCCTTGTCTACTTGTTCTATCGAGAGCATTTTCGGCGGACCGACGATGCCGGCGGGAAGATGGCCTGTTTTTGTACCTCCCCCAATGTCCGAAATCTTCCCCAGGCTTTCCTGTGCGAAGTGATCGGCACCTTTGTCCTGATCCTCCCGATCTTCCTCATGGCCGACCCCAGTATCCAATGGGGCGGTCTGTTGGCTGGTGTCAGCGCCACGGAGTTACCCACCTTGGGACTCGGGACGCTGGGCCTCGCCTGCCGGAGGCGTGCGCCCGGCTGAGCAGGCGGTATGGCCCGGCGCCGCCGCTTTGCTACTCTCCGCGGCGGAACGTCAGCGGGAGACGACGCATGCGGCACCGGATCCTCGCAGCGCGCGGAACGAGGCGGCCATGACGCTGCCGCCCGGGATGCCGCCGCCGGCGCTGACGGAGGACGCGGTGCTGGGCGCCAACCAGGCGTTCTACGAGGCGTTCAACGCGCATGACCCGGCGGCGATGGAGGCGCTGTGGTCGCAGGAGGGGCCGGTGGCCTGCATCCATCCGGGCTGGAACCCGATGACCTCGCGCGAGGAAATCGTCGCTGCCTGGACCGCGATCCTCGCCAATCCGGAGGCGCCCGAGATCACCTGCGAGGATCCCGAGGTGATGCTGCACGGCGAAATCGCTTTCGTGATCTGCCACGAACGGGTGGGCGGGGCGCTGCTCGCCTGCACCAACGGCTTCCGGCTCGAGGACGGGGTGTGGCGCATGGTGCTGCACCAAGCGGGGCCGGTCGGCGAGGAGCCGACGCAGCGCGCTCCGGTCGCGACCCGCTCGCGGCGCATCCACTGAGCACGAGAAGCGGGCGCGGCGGTGCTGCCGCGCCGGGGCTGCGATCGGCCGGGGTTCAGCGCAGCGAGCGGTGCGGCGCGCCCCAGATGAGGGTGTCGTCGCCGAAATCGCGCGCACCGGAATCGCGCGCCATCGCCTGGCGCTCGACCACCGGGGCGCGGGCGGCCGCCGGCGCCGGCGTGCTGGTGGCCTCGGCCAGTTCGACCAGTTCCCGCGCATCGAGCCCGGCGCCGGGCTGGCCGACATCGG